>JANNGC010000775.1:0-1756 GCA_031380445.1 Pedosphaera sp. | reverse complement strand
GATGCGTTCGACTGGTTGCGCAAGCTCACCGGCCAGCGCGATTTCGTGACGCTCGGTCGCGAAGCCGCCGTGCTGCCGCCGGGCGCGGAAGGCGTGATGTGCGTGGACTGGTTCAACGGATGCCGCACGCCGCTCATGAATGGATCGCTGCACGGCGCGTTCACCGGCCTCGCGCTGCACCATCGTCCCGCGCACCTTTACCGCGCGTTGCTCGAAGCGTCGGCGTTTGGACTGCGCTGGATTGTCGAGCGGCTTCGCGAGGGCGGCGTACCGGTGCGGAGATTCGTGGCGACGGGCGGACTGCCGCACCATAACCCGCTCGTCGTGCAAGTTTATGCCGACGTGCTCGGCGAAAGCATCACCGTGCATCCAAGCAAGCAAGGCCCCGCGCTCGGCGCGGCGATTCTCGGAGCGTTGGCTACCGGCGCTTTCAGGTCGCCCGGCGACGCCATTCGCGCCATGGCCACGCCGAAGCCGGGCACTGCGCCCGTCTTCGCACCGACGCGATCGCACCGCGCCAGCTACGAAGCGCTCTATCGCGAGTATCGGCGGCTCGGCGATTTCTTCTCCGTGAAACCGAACTCCTAAACTCATGCCTGCAAAACGTCTCAAGAAAAACAAGGTTCAACTCGTCGCGAGCGGTGACCTCCGTCTCTCGGCCAATCAAGTCTGCTGGCCGGCCCAGGCCGCGATGGAGCAGGCGCTCGGTGCCGCCTTGAAAGCGGAAGGTTTCAACGTCGTGCGCGCGCATCCGTTCAAGGCGAAGGAGAAACACGGCTTCATCGCCAGCCAGCGTGAAGGTCTCGAAGTATTTCGCAACGTGGACCCCGATGCGCCGGTTATCGTCGCCGAGGCGGTGTGGCAATACTCGCATCATGTCCTGGCCGGGCTGACCACGCATCGTGGACCGATCCTGACGGTGGCAAACTGGAGCGGCCAGTGGCCCGGCCTCGTCGGGATGTTGAATCTGAATGGTTCGCTCACGAAAGCCGGCGTGCGTTACTCGACCTTGTGGAGCCAGGATTTCACCGACGATTTTTTCCGCACCAAACTCCGGCAGTGGCTGAAGACTGGTCGCATCGCGCACGACACCTCGCACGTACAGCCGCTGGACAATATCAAAGTGCCCGCGCGCGCCGCGAAACTCGGCGGAGAACTCGCGGCGCAACTCCGTTGCGAGAAGGCCATCCTGGGCGTGTTCGATGAGGGCTGCATGGGCATGTTCAACGCGATCATTCCCGACCACGCGCTGTACGCGTGCGGCGTCTTCAAGGAGCGACTCAGCCAGTCCGCGCTCTATCACGAGACGACGCTGGTGAGCGACGCCGAGGCCAACGCGGTGCGTGCCTGGCTCGAAAAGCGCGGGATGCAATTCCATACCGGCCCGGAGCATGAACGCGATCTGACCGACGCGCAGATTCGGCTCCAGTGTCGCATGTATGTCGCGGCCGTGCGCCTTGCGGATGACTTCGGCTGCGACGCCATCGGCATCCAGTATCAGCAAGGGTTGAAAGATTTGCTGCCCGCCAGCGACCTCGTGGAGGGGACGTTGAACAATGCCGACCGTCCACCCGTGCGCTCGCGCGATGGCCGGCGAGTCCTGTTCAAAGGCGAACCGATCGTTCACTTCAACGAGGTGGATGAGTGCGCGGGTTTGGATGGGCTGCTCACGTATCGCGTTCATCAAGCGCTCGGGCAGCCGGTGGAAAGCACACTCCACGATGTGCGCTGGGGCGACGAGGATCGCAGCGGCACG
>JANNGC010000772.1:0-7655 GCA_031380445.1 Pedosphaera sp. | reverse complement strand
CAGCAACGCGCCATAGCAGGAAGGATTGATTCCAAACGAGCACGCCCGGTTGGCGCACGTTGCTGCGGGTTGGAAAACCCGCGCTCCGTGGTTTCGCACTGCCGCCTCGACTTTGGACTTTGGACTGCGGACTTTGGACTTCATGCACAGCGCCATCATCGTTGCCGCCGGACGCGGCACGCGCATGGGACCGGACATTGACAAACTGTTCCTCGAAGTCGCGGGCCGGCCTGTGGTCGCGCATACTTGGGCGAGATTCGACGCCGCGCCGCTCGTCGGTGAAATCGTGCTCGTGGTGCGCGCCGGGCTGGAACCGGCCTTTCAGGAAATCGCCGCCACGCTGGGCTTGAAGAAACCGTTTCGCCTCACCGTCGGCGGCGCGGAGCGTCAGGACTCGGTGTGGAATGGGTTGCAGGCGTTGAGCGCGGGCGCGGAGGTGGTGGCGATCCACGATGGCGCGCGGCCGTGCGTGGCGCAGGAGTTGATCGCGAACGTCCTCAGCGCGGCGCGGGAAACCGGTGCGGCGGTCGCCGCCCAGCGCGTCACGGACACGATCAAGCAATCGGACGACGGCGCGACCATCGCGCGCACCATTGACCGTGCGAAGCTGTGGTCGGTGCAGACGCCGCAGGCTTTTCGCGTGGCGGTCATCCGGCAGGCCCTCGCGACGGCGCGTGAGCGCGGGCTGAATCTTACGGACGACACGGCGGCGTGCGAATTGATCGGGCAGCCGGTGCGATTGGTGGAGAGCCGCCTGCCAAATCCCAAGGTGACGGTGCCGGGAGATTTGCCGTTCATAGAGTCGCTGCTGCGGTAGCGTGGTGGGGCGAAACTCCAAATCCCCAATAAATTCCAAGTTCCAAACTTCAAATTCCAAAACGTCGCGGGCAGTTACGGATCATTTCGTGGGCTAAAGTAGCCGTTGGAATTTGGCCCGTTGGAATTTGTTTGGAGTTTGGATTTTGGGATTTGGAGTTTGCCCCCGTTCCCCTCCTTGCCATTCCACAAACGCACGCCTACTTTGCCGCCACGATTTTTATGAAAAGAAAGTTTTCCTACGGCCTGTTGCTCACGGCGCTCGCGGTCAACCTCTTCATCGGCGCGCAGGTCTATCGCCAGAACGTCCACGCGGCGGAACGCGAAGACCCGTATCCGAACCTCAAGCTCTTCACCACCGTCCTCGAACGCGTGCGCCAGGATTACGTGGACGGCGAGAAGATCACTTACCAAGACCTCATCCAGGGCGCGATGAAGGGCATGTTGAGCACCCTCGATCCGCACAGCGAATACATGGAGCTGTCGAAATACGACGAGCTGAAGAAGGACACGCAAGGCGCGTTCGGCGGCGTGGGCATCGTCATCCAGCCGACCAAAGAGGGGCAGCTCACCGTGGTCTCGCCGATGGAGGACACGCCCGGTTTCCGCGCGGGCATTCTTTCCGGCGACCGCATCCTCAAGATTGACGGACGCAGCACGGAGAAACTTTCCATGCAGGACGCGGTGAAGCGGTTGCGCGGCGAACCCGGCTCGAAAGTGGAAATCACCGTGCTCCGTCCCTCGACCGGCATTCTCACGAACTACGCGCTGACCCGCGCCGAGATCAAAGTGGACACCGTCAAAGACAGCACGGGTCATCGCGAGTTCCCGCTGCCCGACAACAAGATCGGCTACATCCACATCACGCAGTTTGGCGAGCAGACGGCGGAGGATTTCGAGAACGCGCTGACCAAGCTGGAGAAGAAAGGCATGGAAGCGCTGGTCATTGACCTGCGCGGCAACCCCGGCGGGCTGCTCGATTCGGCGGTGAAGATCGTTGAGAAGTTTGTCCCGAAGAACACGCTGATTGTTTCCACCGAAGGCCGCGGCACCACGCCGCCCTCGACCTACAAGGCGAGCGCGCGCAACCCGCACCTGAATCTCCCGATGGTCGTGCTCGTGAACGGCGGCAGCGCCAGCGCCTCGGAGATTGTCTCGGGCGCGTTGCAGGATTTGACCGCGACCGGCAAGTGCAAGGCGGTGATTGTCGGCGAACAGACGTTTGGCAAAGGCTCCGTGCAGAGCATCCTGCCGCTGCCGGACGGCTCGGCGCTGCGGCTCACCACGGCGAAGTATTACACGCCCAGCCACAAGGTCATTCACGAGAAAGGCATCACGCCCGACATCATCGTGCCGATGACGGACGAGGAGGAACTCGACCTCTTCTACAAACGCCAGCCGGGCGGTCTCGATCATCTGGATGAGAAACTCCGCGAGCGCGTGCAGAAGGCCCGGGACGTGCAGCTCGACCGCGCCATGGATTTGCTCAAGGGCCTCTCGGTGTACACCAAGCGCAACGGCGAAAAAGTTCCGCCCAAGGCGGGCGACAAGGTGGCGTTGCGTTGATCGGGAATTTGACCACGGAAAACACGGAAGACACGGAAGGGAATTTTTCTTTTCCGTGTTTTCCGTGTTTTCCGTGTTTTCCGTGGTTGAAAAATAAAGTGAGCGACGCCCCGTTGGCATGACCCTCCTTGCCCTCGAAACTTCCTGCGACGAAACCAGCGCCGCCGTGGTGCGCGACGGGCGCGTGTTGTCCAACGTCGTCTCTTCGCAAATCAAACTGCACGCCGAATACGGCGGCGTGGTTCCCGAACTCGCCACGCGCGAGCACGTCAAAAATCTCCAGCCCGTGACCGAGGCCGCGTTGCGTGAGGCCGGCGTGAAGGCCAGCGAGTTGAACGCCCTGGCTGCCACGCAAGGCCCTGGCCTGCCCGCCGCGCTGATGATCGGCCTGCGCGCCGCGCAGACGATGGCCTACGCGCTCGGCCTACCGTTCGTCGGCATCAACCACCACGAGGCGCATCTCTACTCGCCGTGGATCGGCGGCGAGCCGTGGCGCGCGCAGTTCGAGGAGTTCGAGCCGAACGTCTCGCTCATCGTCAGCGGCGGACACACCCTGCTCGTTCACGTCGAGGCCGAGCTGCGCCACCGCGTGCTCGGCGGGACGATTGATGACGCGGCGGGAGAGTGCTTCGACAAGACCGCGAAGCTCATCGGCCTGCCGTATCCCGGCGGCCCGCAGATGGACAAACTCGCGGAAGGCGGCGACGCGCGGCGGTTCAAGTTCCCGCGCCCCAAGATGCACGACGCGGACGATGACTTCAGCTTCAGCGGTTTGAAAACGTCCGTGCGCTACTTCCTCCGCGACCACCCCGCGCTGCTCGACGAACCGCAGGCGCTCCGCGACCTCTGCGCCAGCGTCCAATCCGCGATCATCGAAGTGCTCGTGACGAAGACCATGCGCACGGCGGAACGAATGGCCGTGCGCTGCGTGACCGCCTCCGGCGGCGTCACAGCGAATCGCTCGTTGCGTGCCGAACTGGCGAAAGCCTGTGCCACGCGCGGCCTCAAGCTCCGCGTCGCCGACCGCGCCCTCTGCACCGACAACGCCGCCATGATCGCCATTCTCGCGGAAAGAAAATTGCACCACGCCCACGCCGCCACCGAACTGGACGCTGACATCGCGCCCGGCCTGGCGCTGGCGTGATTTCGGGCTTGAGCGTGCCCACGCGCGTTCATTTCCTGCGCCGCCGTGTGCCGCACCAGAGGAGCGCGCCGCCCAGCCCGAGCAAGGCCCAGGTGCCGGGTTCGGGCACCGCAGAAAAGGTGATGTTGTCCAAATAAAGATTGTTCGCGAACGGATTGCCTCTTTGGGTGAAGCGCAGTTCCGTGACCTGCCCGGCAAAGGCCGAGATGTCCGCGGCATACTCGCGGAAGTTCCCGAAATCCTGCACCAAGGAGTAGGGCACGGACTGGCCGTTCAGGCTGACGATAAAGCGTGGCGTGGGTCCGCTTTGCCACGCAAGAAAGCGCAACGACAGCGTGCCGGCGGGAATCAGCCCGCTTTGCGCCAAGGACACGTCCGCACCGCCTACGGAACGGCCGCCCTGCAATAGGGCGGTGAGGTTGGAGATGGATCCGCCTAAACCTGCCGGCGTGACCAAACCCAACGATGCCGTTCCGAGCGTCGGACTATTGTACGTGACCGGTTCGGTGGAGGAGAAGGGTGTGGAGTTGTAGTAGGCGCTCCACCCCGGAAACGCCGGGCCAAATTCATTTCCGAAAGGGTTGCCAGGGATCGGTGTGATGACGGCGGATTCGAAGTCGAGGTTGATGAAGCCTTGGGCGTGGCCTCGAAACTGGCTCAAACTCAGAGCCATGACGACAAGAATCCATGCGGCAGTTCGTCCTTGGAATTTCATAATATTTTTTATCTTTTGATGAGCGGATCACCGACGACCAGGAAAAACGGGGTCCGTATGGCGGCCCAAGCGGCGGTGGAAAAGCGTTTCCCAGCGGCCCAGCGGTAAAAGTAAATCTGAGCATCGCTCACACCGGGGACGTTAGGTTCGTCAGTATGGCAGATCACGCCCACGGGAGTATTTTCAAAATTCGTGCCTCCAAACGCCGGAGCGGTGAACCATTGCAGATAGCTTCCTTGCTCTGAACTCCGCCAACCCCTCCGACCGTTGTTGGACTCGACGGTCGTCATAACAAACCACGAACTTTGCCCGGTAAAAACGACCGTCCCGTCCAGCGCAAAATCACCTTGCTCATAACCGTGGGGTGAACCGTGCCAGCCATGAGTCCCCAAGGTCAGGTATCCAGCGACGTTGGTGGCTTGGGCGATGTACGGTGCGGAGAGAGCCAGATGTACATTGGAGGTGGAAACTCCAGCGTCCAGCACGCCCGCTTGGGCAGCGCTGGCAAACAACGGAAGACCTAGCGTATCTGACAACACCGCATCAAAATAGTAGCGGGTGTTTCCATAACCACCTGCGCTGGCGCTGATGACCACTTTCCCTGGCGAGTAGTTGCTCCCGAAGCTGGCCAGTTTGTCAATGTAGGCCCGGCACACGTTGGTGTTCGCCAGTTCGTTGGTGTTGCCCATGTTGAGGTGGGTGACGAGAGGACGCCTGGCTTCGGGCAGGGTCCACAGCGCGTGGCTCACGGATTCTTTATTAGGATAACCCGGAAAATCATACACGCCGGTGTTGGTGTATCCGTTAATCCGCGTGGGCACGTCGAGAAACAGCACCCAGTATTTTGGCCGCTTGGTCGGGTTCTCCGCCAGCCAGTTGAGGACGGGAGTGCGGATGACGTTGGTGAAATCGACAGGCGAGATTGCCTCCAGCGGGGCGTAGCCGATCTGGAGGACGTTGGCCTGGCTGACCATGGGGCGATGCTGAAGGTAATAGTCTTTCACAAAAATGCTGTCGCTGGAGTTGGTGTTGTAGATCAACAGCAAGTCCTCGGCAACGGTCACAGGATATTCCAAGGCGTCGTTGTAGGCCAGCGCGACGCTGTGTCGAAGACCAGCGGAAATGTCGCGCATGTCGCCCATGGCGGGCGGCACGTTGGTCTGTCCGTCATCGTTGCGGCCCCAACTGACCACGCTGCCGTCGTTCTTGAGCGCCATGCTGAACTGATAGCCCGCCGCGAGTTTCATCACGTTGCTCAGGCCGGCGGGCGGCGTGGTTTCGCCATACCCGTCGGCACCCCATCCCACCACGGTGCCGTCCTTCTTCAAGGCCAGGGCATGGGCGTGTCCGCAGGCGACCGCCACCACGTTGCTCAAGCCGCTGGGCGGAGTGGTGCCCCACGCCTGCACGGTGCCGTTGCTCAAGACGGCCACCGCGTGCGCGGCTCCGGCGGCGATGGCCGCGATGTTCGACACGCCAGCGGGAATGACGGTGTTGCCCCATGCGACCAGCGTGCCGTCGCGCCGCAACGCCACGCATTGCGGCCCGCCCGCCGCCAGCGCGGTGACGTTGGTCAGTCCGCCGGGAACATTCGTCTGTCCGTGCAGGTTGTTGCCCCACGCGCGCACCGTGCCGTTCTCCAAGAGCGCCAGGCTGTGGACGGCTCCGCCCGCGATCCTCGTGACGTCGGTGAGTCCGGACGGCACGTTGGTTTGTCCGAAAAAATTATCACCCCACGCGAGGACGGTTCCGTTCTCGCGCAGGCCGAGCGTGTGGTAGCCGCCCGCTGAGACGGCCACGACGTTCGTTTCTTGGCGGGAAAGCCCGGTGCGCTGGCCCGAGGTGCTGTCGCCCCACATCCGCGTTTCTCCATGCAAGGTCAGGCTGACCTGCCAGACCGCGCTGGTCGCGCGCCCGGCGGCATTGCTGACCACGACGTAATACGCGCCTTCATGTTGAGCGCCGATGAATGACACGAAGAGACCGTTGCCAAAGGAAAAGGGCAGCACTTCACCATCCTTAAACCAAGTGTGGCGCAGTTGGACGGCGCGCGCGTTGGTGACGATTACGGACAAGAAAACACCGTTCTCAATTTGCCGCCGGAACAAGTCGAGTTCGGGCGTCTGGCCGGAAATCTGGGGCGCATGAATCGTCTCCACCGTCACCGCGCGGCTCGTCGCCGCACGCAAACTCGTCCCGGCCAGCGCGCGGTAAGTGCCAATGTCGCTGTCCTGCAACGAGGCGAACGTGAGCGTGAAGTTGGTCTCGCCCGAGAGGTTCACCCAAGTGGCTCCGATCAGCCGCTGCCATTGGTTCGTGACCACCTGCGCGCTGGTGGCGTGGCAGGTCAGGGTCGCCACCGTGCCGGTCGGCGCGAGCACGTCGCGCGGCTGGCTGCGCAGCACCGGCGCGTCGTCGCTCGTCCGCACCACCAGCACATGATCTGCGCCCGCCGCGAGTGCGGTGACATCCGCCATGCTGATGCTGTCATCGCCCTGGCCCCAGCCCTGCGTCGTGCCGTCAGCGAAGAGCGCCGTGCCGTAATGCCAGCCCGCGCTGATCGTGGCGACGTTCGTCAAGGACAGCGCGCCGATGACGCCGGGGTTGTTCGTGTTCCCCCACACGCGCACGGTGCCGTCGGCGAGCAGGGCTTGGTTGTGTTCCATGCCCGCGCTGATCGCGATGACGTTGCTGAATGAGGGTGGCACGTTCGTGGGCAGGACGTTATCCAGCAGATTGGTCAGCGTAAATCCCCAGGCGACCACCGTGCCGTCGCACTTGAGCGCGAGGCAGTGGCGTGGTCCGGCGCTGATCGCCGTCACGCCCGACAAGCCGACGGGCACGGAGTTCGAGCGGTTGAACAAGTCGCCCCACGCCGCCACCGTCCCGTCGGCGCGCAAGGCCAGCGAGTGCCAGAGACCCGCGCTCACGGCCACCACGTTGGTCAGGTTCGCGGGCGCGTTGGTGATTTGCCCGAGCGCGTTGTCGCCCCAACTGACCACGGTGTGATCCCGCTTCAAGGCCACGCTATGCCGCCCGCCTGCCGCGACGGCGATCACGTCGGTGAGATTCGTCGGCACGTTGCATTGCCCGAAAGAGTTTGCGCCCCAGTTCGTGACCGTGCCGTCCGCGCGCAAGGCCATCCCATGCACGCCCGCAAAACGCGGGCTGGCCGACACCATGATGACATTCGTGATGTCCGGCCGGTCTGCACCAAAGGCCCCGCCCCAGCCGTCCACAAAGCCCGGCGCGATCTTCGCCACGCGATAGAAACGCGCGGTCGTCCCACCGCCTCCGCCGGGTGCCAGTGAAGAAAGCGAGGACAGGCCCCCGCCGCTTTTGCTGCCGCTGTCCTTCGTCGCCTGCAGCTTCTCGGTGAGAAACTTCACGCTCTCCTCCGCCCGCGCCTGCGCC
>JANNGC010000760.1:0-2767 GCA_031380445.1 Pedosphaera sp. | reverse complement strand
CCATCCACGCGTCCGCCGAGGTAGCCGGCCAGTCCGCCCACAAACATGCCGATGCTGAACGACAGCACGATGCCGATCAGTCCGATGGAGAGCGAAATCTGCGAGCCGTAGAGCACACGAGAAAAGATGTCACGCCCGTATTGATCCGTGCCGAACACGTAGATCGGATGCTTGTCGCTGCCGGTGCCGAGGAGGTGAACAGTCGCGGGAATGAAGCCGAGCAATTTGTATTTTTCTCCACGCACGAAGAACTTCAGCGGGGCAGTGTCGTCAGGGAAAGTTTGATACTTGGCCTTGCCGTCGATGGACACGGTGCGCGGCACAGCAAGCCAGCCGTTGCGAATTTTCCAACTCGTCGGTGGATGAAAGAACCGCTCGCGATCCTGCCGCTCGTAACCGTACGGCGCGACGAACCCGGCGAATAACGACGCGGCGTAAAGGACGATGAGCACCCAACCGCCCATCATCGCGACGCGCTTCTTTTTCAGCCGCTGCCAGACGAGTTGGCCGGGTGAGAGCGGGATGGTGGTGGGCGCGCTCATCTTGTTGATAGACGTTCTCCCTCACCCCGGCCCTCTCCCGCTGGGAGAGGGAGAAAGTCAGCCAGCGCTCGTCGAGTCAGGCGCGTTCGGTTGTGGTGAGGCTGAATGCCGTTCCCCCTCTCCCAGCGGGAGAGGGCAGGGGTGAGGGAGAGCGTTCGCAAATCCATTCGCGCAATCATCGTCATCCTCACTTCAATCGAATGCGCGGGTCACTCCACGCCAGCAACAAGTCCGCGATGAAATTTCCCACCACCAGCAGCACCGTCGCCATCACCACGGTGGCGACGACGAGTTGATAATCCTGCGAGAAGAACGCCTCCATCGTCAGCCGTCCCAGACCCGGCCAGGCCATGATGTTTTCGACGATGAACGCGCCACTGAGCAGTGCGGCGAGCGAGTAGCCGAAGATGGTGAGCAGCGGATTGATGGCGTTGCGCAGCGCGTGTTTGTAGATGACCCAGCGTTCGGCCATGCCTTTCGCGCGCGCGGTGGTCACGAAATCCGCGCGCAGAACATCCAGCAAGTTCGAGCGCATCTGGCGCATGATGCCGGCCATCTCCGCCGCCGCGAGCACCAGCGTGGGCAGCACCAGATGATGCACCGTGTCCTTGAACTTCTCCCACGGCCCCATGATGTCATGCAGCGGACTCGACGCGCCGCCAATGGGAAACCATCCGGTGGCGTAGGCGAACATCAGCGCGAGCAACGCGAGCAACACCTCCGGCACCGACAGCCCGACGAAGGCGATGAGCGCGCACATCCGATCAATCCATGAATCCTTATGCACCGCGGCCCAGATGCCGAGCGGCACCGCCACGCTCCAGGCGAGGATGGTCGCAGCCATTGAGAGCAGGAAGGTGTTCCACAACCGCGCTTTGATCAGTTCGCCCGCCGGGCGTTTGTAGGCGATGGACTCGCCGAAGTCGCCGTGCAGAACCACGTTCTTCACCCAGTAGCCGTAGCGGACGTACCACGGTCGGTCGAGATGGTAGCGCGTGCGCATCCGCTCCAGCATGTCGGGCGTGACCTGCGGATTCTGCGAGAGCTTGGTGAAGTAATCGCCGGGAATGAGCGCGGTGAGCGCGTAGGTAAGGAAGGACACCCCGATCAAAATCGGGATCATGTGCAACAACCGCTTCAGCAAATAGACCCACATGCGATGCGAACTGCGCAGGACTGTGGCGGGGCGGCGTGCCGGGCGCAAAGGGTTTTGTCGGAGCGCGGACCGCCGAGTCCGCGCGATCCAATCTCCGTCAAAGGTGCGTGTCCTCGAAGGAGGCCAAACACGCGGACTTGGCGGTCCACGCTCCTTCTGATCTTGGCGCGCAACCTTTTCATCGCGCCGGAGTTAATCTTCGATATATTCAGCGCGCATGACTGTCCGGTTCCGCCCAATCATTGTTGCCGCCGTGTGCCTGTTCGCGGCGCTGCTCCCCTGCACTGCCGCCGACGTGCTCCAGTGGGACAAGTCCGCCGACCGCGTGGACGCCTCGATTGAAACCTGGACCGTGCCGCAGATGCTCCGGCGCGTCGCCGCCGCCACGGGCTGGGAAATCTACCTCGATCCGGAAATCAAAGCGCGCGTCACCACCAAGTTCTCGGACAAGAAACAAGGCGACGCGCTCAAGCGTTTGCTCGGCGACTACAATTACGCGCTCGTGCCGGAGACGAACGGCTCGTCCAAGTTTTTTGTCTTCCGCAACACCCGCGCCCAAGCCACGCAGATGATTGAACCCATCGTCAGCAAGTCCTCCACGAACCGCATCGGCAACGAACTCATCGTCACACTCAAGCCGGGCGAGAAGATCGAAGACCTCGCGAAGAAGCTCGGCGCAAAAATCGTAGGCCGCTCCGACGGCCAGAACACCTACCGCCTGCGCTTCGATGACGAAGCGGCTACGGATACGGCACGCTCGTCCTTGGAAAAGGATTCAGCGGTGGAGAGCGTGGACAGCAATTACTACGTCTCGCAACCCGAGTCCGCGCAGTCGCTCGGGGCGGGAAACAAGCCGCTGGCGCTGATCCCCAAGGCGGCGCCGGATGGCGCGTACACCGTCATCGGCGTGATTGATTCCGCCGTGGACGCGAAGGGCGGCGGCTTCGCGGACTTCATTCTGCCCGGCTACGAGACCAGCGGCACTTCCAGCGACGGCTCGCCAACGCACGGCACCGCGATGGCGGAAATAATTCTTCGCTCCCTGGCCCTGTCCGCCGAAGGCAATGCC
>JANNGC010000270.1:0-2312 GCA_031380445.1 Pedosphaera sp. | reverse complement strand
ATTCGTCATTTGGAATTCGAGTTTCATTTCTTGCGATTCAAAATGCGCGTCACTTCGCGATACGTCTCCACCATGTTCGGTTTCTCGGCGGTGTTGAAGGTTTCAATCACGGCGCGAATTCTTTCCCGCCGCGCGGGAGTGACGCGGGCGTCGAGTTGAGAAGACTTGTGCCATTCGTCGAGCGCAGTCTGGAGAAGATTCTTGGGCGCAATGCCGCGACGCAGGAGATTTTCAAAGCCCGCAGCGGACTCACGGCCCAACACCGGCGCGGCGGTGACGACGGTTTGATCACGCGGCAGGAAGCTTGCGGAACTTTTCCAGATGAACAGCACCGCGAGCGCGAAGAGCGCGGCGACGCCGCCTTGCAAGCCGTAGCGCCGCGCGAGCGTGGCCACGCCGGGATGTTGCTGCACGCCGAGATGCGTTTCGTCGAACAGCACTTCGCGTTTGC
This sequence comes from Pedosphaera sp., assembly GCA_031380445.1. Lineage (GTDB taxonomy): Bacteria > Verrucomicrobiota > Verrucomicrobiia > Limisphaerales > SIBH01 > JANNGC01. The sequence continues at coordinate 1,861 of JANNGC010000270.1, read as the reverse complement.
CGCCGGGCAGCCACGCGAGCAAATCCGCCGCGCGTTCCTTGCGCAACGCCTCGTTGCTCACGAAATAGGAATCGGTGGCGACGATGATCGTGCCGCGTCCGACCGGGCGCTCAATCATCACGGGGTCGGTGCCGCGCGCGTAGAGCACGCGCCAGGCGAGATCGAGATTGGTGAAGACCAGCGCGCTGTGCCAGGTGAGGTTCGTGGGGTAGGGCCCGGGGGCAATGCGCCGCGCCTCGACGGGAGAGAAAACCATTTGCTTGCGCGGTGCGGGGACGTGCTCGTAGCCGAAGCCCCACTTGGCGCGCAGGCTGATTTTCTCCGAGCCTTCGTCGTCCGCCGCCTTCTTGAACGCCGGACGATTGGTGCCAAAGCCGGAGGTGAAGGTGCGCGGGCGCGCGAGTTCAGGATACAGCGTCACGACCAGTCGCCCGCCGTCGCGAACAAAATTATCAATGGCTTTGAACTCATTTGGGGACGCGGACATTTCATCCCACGCGAGGCCGAAGATGAACAGGGTGGCCTCGCGTCCGTGCGGAAGTTTTTCCACGGGCTGAATGAAGCGGCGCACGCCGGCTCCGCCAAGTTGTTCCAGGCTCTCGTAATAAACGCGGGCGCCCAGCGGGTCCGCACGCAGCGACGAGTAAGGCGGATAAACATCGCCGCTGGCAAAGCGCAGACTGAAAAGCTGGATGAGTCCGTAGCCGAACGCGACAAGCAGGACGAGCAGTGCGAGTAGCAGGGTGGCGCGGCGGTTCAGCATCGCGGCCTCCGGCGGCGGAGCGCGGGCTTTCCAGCCCGCAGCACTGTGCTGACGATGAGCGCGTCCGTTTGCAAATGAGCCGGCCGGTTGTCGCACGGTGCTGCGGGCTGGAAAGCCCGCGCGCCGGACTGCGGGCCATTCATCATTTGGCTCTCGTCATTCACGCTTCGCGAATCCTTTCCACGTTGCCGCGAAATTGTTGCATCAGGTCGGTGTCAATCGCGTGCTGGCCGTACCAGACGCGGTCGAAGATCGAGACGTTATCGGAGAAGCTGGCAGTCAAGTTGGGCAGGGCGTGGCTGCGGCGGAGCAGTTCACGCTCGTAGTCGCGGTTGCTTTTGAACTTGGCGATGTTCACGAGGCTGCGCGCGGCGAGATGCGCGAGGCTGGAAAAATAAAACGCGCGCATGGCGAGCCGCAGTTCGCCGCGCTCCAGCAATTCCAGCGCGAGCGCGGTCCAGCCGTCCACGGGCAGTTCATCGCCGGAGACGTCGTCGCTGGTCAGGTCGGGGAGCGGCGCGGCCGGCGTGGCTTCCATGCTGACGCGGGCGGCGCGCGAGCGGCTGCGCCAGAGGAACCACACGAGCACGCCGATGACGACCGCGACCACGGCGATCAGGACGTAAGTGAAGCCTTGGGCGGAGAACGGGAAGTTCCAGCCGCCGCCCGGCAGGCCGCGATTCTTTTTGAAGAGGTTGTCAATCCAGTCGCCGAAGGCGCGGGCCTGCTTCTTCAACCACGTTTCGAGGCGGTTCCACATCTCGGATTCTTGTCCTTCGCCGGCTTTTTTCACGCGCGGTTCGCGCCAGGTGTAGGCGGGACGTTGCAGCACTTCATCAATGGAGCGGTCGAGTTGCGTGCCGGGCGCGGTGGCGGCGGGGGGACTTTTCTGCGCCGCGTCTGCGCCGTGGATGTTCGTGGGCGCAAAGATCACGAGCAGCAGCGCAACGGCGAGTGCTGGCGTCTGGAAAGTCCGCAATGTCACGCGCAAGTCTTCACCGGTGGTGCGCGCCTCGCCGTGAAAGACCGAGAGTCGCGTGTTCACCGGCAGCATCTGACCGAGCGGAAACAGGATGACCGCGCCGGCCGATGTCACCG
>JANNGC010000747.1:0-1689 GCA_031380445.1 Pedosphaera sp. | reverse complement strand
CGCCTACGCCTACCGCACGTTTGACGCGGACAACGCGCCGCAGAACGGCGCGAACCACGTCAACTTCAAGCTCTCGAACGGCGGCGAATCCATCGGCCTCTCGCAGCCCGGCGGCACGCTGCTCGACGCCGTGAGCTTCGGTGCGCAGACGCTCGGCGTGTCGCAAGGCCGGCTGCCCGATGGCGCGGCGAACATCGCGAGCTTCCCCATCAGCGTGAGCCAGGGCGACTTGAACTGGCTGCCGTTGAACAACGTGGTCATCAACGAAGTCCTCACGCACACCGATCCGCCGCTGGAGGACTCGATTGAAATTCAGAACACCAACGGCGCGAGCGTGAACATCACCGGCTGGTTTTTCAGCGATTCGAAGAATGAACTGCGCCGCTACCAGATCACGAACGCGCTCACCATTCCGGCGGGCGGGTTCCGGGTCTTCTACGAAACACAGTTCAACGACACCTCGGTGCCGATGTCCGCCTTCTCGCTCAGTTCCTCGAAGGGCGATGAAGTGTATCTCTCGCAGGCCACGAACGGCGTGCTGACCGGCTATCGCGCGCAGGTGAGTTTTGGCGCGGCGGCGAACGGCGTGTCCTTCGGGCGTCATCGTCGCAGCGACGGCCAGTTTGATTTCGTGGCGATGAGCACGCGCACGTTCGGCGTGGATGCGCCCGCGACGGTCGCGCAGTTCCGCACCGGCACCGGATTGACGAACGCCTACCCGAAGGTCGGCCCGGTGGTGCTTTCAGAAATCATGTATCACCCGCCGGATCAGGGCACGAACGACAACACGCGCGACGAGTTCATCGAGTTGAAGAACATCACGGGCGGCCCGGTGAATCTGTTCGACGCCGCGTATCCGAGCAATCGCTGGCGGCTGCGCGGCGGCGTGGATTTTGATTTCCCGTCGAACACGACGCTGGCCGCGAACGGCACGCTGGTGGTGGTGAGTTTCAATCCCACGAACACGACGCTGCTCAATGAGTTCAAAACCGTCTATGGCGTGACGAGCGCGGTGACGATTCTTGGCCCGTGGAGCGGCCAGTTGGCGAATGCCAGCGAGGAGATTGAATTGCGCCGCCCCGACGCGCCGCAGCAACCGCCCGCTGCTGATGCGGGCTTCGTGCCTTACCTCATCGTCGAGCGCGTGGTCTATGCCGACCTGCCGCCGTGGCCCGCCGTTGCGGATGGCAGCGGCTGGTCCCTCCAGCGCGTGAGCAACAGCGGCTACGGCAACGACGCGACGAACTGGGTGGGCGCTCCGCCGACACTGAACATTGCCACCGGCACCGGCGACACGGACGGCGATGGAATGCCGGACACTTACGAGAACCAGTTCCCGCTCGCGCTCAGCCCGTTCAATCCGAACGACGGCGCGCTGGATTACGACGGCGACGGCATGACAAACTTTCAGGAGTACCTCGCCGGGACGAATCCGCAGAGCGCGGCCAGCCGGCTGTTGATCTTCGGATCGTTTGAATCGCCGGGCCGGATTCGTCTGCAGTTCAACGCGGTGTCGAATGTGACTTACAATTTCCAGAGCCGCGTCTCGCTCAGCACGGGCGCTTGGTTGAATCTGGTCAACGTGCCCGCCGCGCCGAGCAACCGCACCATCACGATCACCAACACGGCGACGCCGATGAAATTCTATCGCGTGACGGTGCCGTAGGCAGTGCGGAGCGCGGACATTCC
>JANNGC010000260.1:0-2541 GCA_031380445.1 Pedosphaera sp. | reverse complement strand
GAAGCCCCCGGCGACTGTTCGCCTCGTGGATTGGGCGGACGAGGAAGGCGCACGCTTCGGCAAAAGCCTGTTCGGCTCCTCGGCCTGCTCTGGCAATCTCGACATGAACGAGGCGCGGAGTCTTGTGGACAAACAAGGCGTGAAGCTGCCCGAGGCGTTGCACGAGGTGGGCATTGATTTTGAGCGGGTGAAGGAGAGCGGCGCGGAGTTGAAGAACGCCGCCGCCTATATCGAGTTGCACATCGAGCAAGGCCCTGTGCTGCTCGACCTCGATCTGCCGCTCGGCGCGGTGCTCGGCACGTTCGGTGTCGAGCGACATGCCATCACCTTCCACGGCCAGGCCGCGCACTCCGGCAGCACGCCGATGAACCGGCGCAAGGACGCCTTCCTCGCCGCCGCGAAGATAAGTTCCGAGATTTACAAAATCGCCGAGCGCAGCGGCAACGGCGTCTGCACCATCGGCTCCTGCACGACCAAACCCGGCATCGTCACCAGCGTCGTCGAGGAATGCCGCATTACCCTCGACCAGCGCCATCTTGATGCTGCCGCACTCGCGCGGATGCTCAAGGACGCAAAGGACGCAAGTGAGCAATTCGCGCGCGAAGGCAACGTGAAGGTCTCGTGGGAACGCCTCTGGCAAATCGCCCCGCGTCCATTCAACGACGAACTCATCGCGCTCTGCGACGAATCCATCCGCGAAACCTGCGGCCAGGTTCATCGCCTGCCAAGCGGCCCCTTGCACGACGCGGCGGAAGTGGCGGCGGCGGGCATTCCCACCGTGATGATGTTCGTCCAAAGCCTGCACGGCATCAGCCACAACAAGATCGAGGACACGAAGGAAGAACATCTCGAACTCTGTGTGACCGCCTTCGACAAGCTGGCGGAGAAGGCGATCGGGTGGATTAGCGGAAGGTCTTCGCCCGTCATTGAACGTGTGCAAGGAGTTCAAAATTTGGATGACGCCACGGTAACCAACTACTGCAACAGCTTCTCCGGTTTCGGAAACTGCAAAGCGCCAGTGTGGTTCGTGGGCATTGAAGAGGCAGGGGGGCGGACAGTGGAGGACGTTCAGAACCGGCTGCGCGTCTGGCATGAGCGAGGGCAGGAGCAATGGGAAGATGCGCCACGGCTTTATCCAGCAGAGGGAAACATGGCGTGGCACGGACCCAATGCCGTGCTTCAATGCACATGGAAGCAATTGATTCGCATGTTGCTCTTGGCGCAAGGCCAAGCGGACACGGACGAGGCAATCCTTGATTATCAACGCAACTATTTCGGTGCGGCTAACGGTCAAACCTGCCTCACTGAGCTACTGCCTCTTCCTTCGCCCGGAACGGGAGTTTGGAAATATCCTCAATGGTCAGCGGTGCCTTGGCTGCAAAGCCGAGAAGTGTACTTCGGGGAATTGTGTGGGCGGCGTGTGAGCGAATTGCGCCGCCTAATTGCAGAACACAAACCTCAAGTGGTAATCTTCTACGGTCTTGAATTGCCTGGGCGTGTCTCTTTGCTCCCGCGTTGGTCGGCTATCGCGGGTGGATTCTTTGAACAAGCGGTTCCAGATGAAAAAATTTTACTGCGGTGGAAGAATGCAGACACGTTGTTCTTCGTGACACGCCATCCTGTCGCCGAAAACAATGTGTATATTCGCAATGAGTATTTTCGAAAGATTGGCAAGTTCCTGCACGCCAACCACGGAAGCGCTTTCAAAATAAACCTCGCGCGACTCAATTCTTTTTCCCGCGAAGAATTCACCCGCATCGTAGGCCCCGTGTTCGAGCACTCGCCGTGGATTGCGGAAGCTACGTGGGTGAAACATCCGTTCGCCAGCGCGGAGCAGTTGCACGGCGCGCTTTGCCAGACGGTGCGTGACGCCAGCGAGAGCCAGAAGCTGGCGTTGATTCGCGCGCATCCCGATCTTGTCGGGCGCGCGGCGCTGGCGGGGACACTCACGCACGAGTCCACCGGCGAACAGGCCAGCGCGGGCTTGAGCCAGCTCACGGCGGAGGAGATTGCGGCCTTCCAGAAATACAACGCCGCCTATCGCGAGAAGTTCGGCTTCCCGTTCGTCATCTGCGCGCGGCTGAACAAGAAGGAAGCGATTCTTGCCGGCTTCGAGGCGCGACTGCACAATTCACCCGAGCAGGAAGTGGCCGCCGCGCTCGACGAGATTTTCAAGATCGCGGAGCTTCGCCTGCGCGACCTGATCCAAAACTGAAACCACGAATGGACACCAATCAATACGAAGGGGGGGCGGCTTTCGAGCAGGGCCAACAGCGTGCTGCCGGTTTGCAACCGGCAGGGGCCGCCTCGCCCCGTGGACTTCGGCAAGTTCTACAACGCCTCTCGCGCCCCGGCCTTTCTGCCAGTTACAAACTGGCAGCACGTTGAACTGATTATGCCCGCGAAACTCAGCACGCACGTTCTCGACACCGCCCACGGTTGCCCGGCGCACGGAATCAAAATTGAACTGTGGCGTCTCGACGGCGCGCGGACTTTGTTGAAAACCGTTTTCACCAATGCCGATGGCCGCACCGATGCGCC
>JANNGC010000637.1:0-3377 GCA_031380445.1 Pedosphaera sp. | reverse complement strand
AGAGCAACTTCGCCTCACCCTCGCCCGTGACCGACGGCCAGTTCGTCTATTTCTACTACGGCAACGGCGAACTCGTGTGCTTCGACATGGCGGGAAAACAAATTTGGTCGCGCAACATCCAGAAAGAGCACGGCGCGTTTGCCTACCAGTGGACCTATTCCGCCAGCCCGCTGTTGCACGGCGGAAAGCTTTATCTGCAAGTGCTCCAGCGCAACGTGGCCGTGAACGGTCGCGGCGGCGCGCAAAATGATTCCTACCTCCTCGCGCTTGATCCGAAGACGGGCAAAGATTTGTGGAAACACATCCGCCCGTCCGAAGCCGTGGCGGAATCGCTCGAAGCCTTCAGCACGCCCGTCCCTTCCACGCACAATGGCCGCGCGGAAATTTTGATCACCGGCGGTGATTGCATCACGGGTCACAATCCGGAAACCGGGAAGGAACTCTGGCGTTGGGGAACGTGGAACCCCACGAAGATTGGTCACTGGCGGCTTGTTCCATCACCCGTCGCGGGAGCCGGCGTGGCGCTGGCGTGCGGGCCGAAGGGCGCGCCCGTCTTCGCCGTGAAACTCGGCGGCAACGGCACGCTCCCTGACTCCGCCATCACCTGGCAAAGCACCGAGCGCGACGTGACCAGCGACGTGCCCACGCCGCTCTTCTACAACGGAAAATTCTACGTCCTCAACGGCGGCAAGAAGCAACTGCTCTGCGTCGAGCCAGCCGACGGCAAAGTCCTCTGGGCTGGCCCGCTCGACACGCGCGCCGTCTTCGAGTCGTCACCCACCGCCGCCGACGGCAAGATCTACATGATGGATCATCGCGGCACGGTCTTCGTCGTCTCCGCCGCGACCGACGGCTTCAAGCTCCTCCACTCCGCCGCGATGGGCGACGAGGGTGACAACAACCTCCGCTCCAGCGTGGCGATTTCGCAGGGGCAGGTTTTTGTCCGCACGGGCAAGAGTCTTTACTGCTTGGGGAAGAAATAGAGTGCAGGCAGAAAGTCATTTCCAAACCTGATCTACCGGGGCACGACTCTCCCTCACCCCAGCCCTCTCCCGCTGGGAGAGGGAGCAAGTCAGTCCGCGTGTGATGACGACGAACGCGTTCAAAGTCAGGAGAGCTGAATGCGGTTCTCCCTCGCCCAGCGGGAGAGGGCTGGGGTGAGGGAGAACGCTTCTCTTCGGCCAAGCGGAAATGATTTTAGACCATCACTTCTGAAACCTACGCCTCCGGTCGTCGCACGTTGCTGCGGGCTGGAAAGCCCGCGCTCCGGCCCATTTGCGGATTGCCCCTCACTCGCCTCGTCCGCAAAGTCACGACACTTTGCTGAAATGAAAATTGCCATCATCGGTCTCGGTTACGTCGGTCTGCCGCTCGCTTTGCAATTCGCCAAGAACGGCGTGGAGGTCATCGGCCTCGATATTGACCCGGAGAAAATTTCCGCGCTCAACGGCGGCAGCAGCTACATCAAGCACATCGCGGCCAAGGACGTGGCGCAGGCGGTGAAGTCCAAGCGCTTCGCGGCCTCGGCGGATTTTTCGCGCGTGAGCGATACGCACGCCGTGATCATCTGCGTGCCCACGCCATTGAACAAGAATCGCGAGCCGGACATTTCGTACATTCTCAAGACCGGCGAGGCCATCGCGCCGCACCTGGCGCGCGGCACGGTGGTGATTCTGGAATCGACGACGTATCCGGGCACGACGGACGAGGATTTGCTCGGCGTGCTGGAGAAGGGATCGAAGCTCAAGGCGGGCAAAGATTTTCACCTCGCGTTCTCACCGGAGCGCGAAGACCCCGGCAATCCCAGCAGCCGCGTGGCGCACATTCCGAAAGTCATCGGCGGCCTGACGCCCGCGTGTCTCGCGAAGGCGATGGCCGTGTACAGTCGCGCGGTCGAAAATCTCGTGCCCGTGTCCTCCTGCCGCGCGGCGGAATCCACCAAGCTGCTCGAAAACATTTTCCGCGCGGTGAACATCGCGCTCGTGAACGAACTCAAGGTCGTCTATGCCGCGATGGGCATTGACGGGTGGGAAGTGATCGAGGCCGCGAAGACCAAGCCGTTCGGCTTCATGCCGTTTTATCCGGGGCCGGGCCTGGGCGGGCATTGCATTCCGATTGATCCGTTTTATCTCACCTGGAAAAGCCGCGAGTACGGGCAGAACACCAAGTTCATCGAACTGGCCGGCGAGGTGAACACGGCCATGCCGAAGTATGTCGTCTCGCGCGTCACCGATGCGCTGAACGACCGCAGCCGCGCGCTCAAGGGCAGCCGCGTGCTCTTGCTCGGCCTCGCCTACAAGGCGAACGTGGACGACATGCGCGAGTCGCCGACCTTCGTGCTCATGGATTTGCTGACGGCGGGCGGCGCGCAGGTGGCGTATCACGACCCGCACATCCCGGTCATCCGCCCGACGCGCGAGCACAAGCAGTGGACCGGCCACAAGTCCGTGAAGTGGGACCGCAAGACGATTGCGGGCTACGACCTCGTGCTGATTTCCACCGCGCACGCGGACGTGAACTACCGGCAGCTCGCGCAATGGGCGCCGCTCATCGTGGACACGCGCAACGCGATGGCGAAGGTGAAGACGAAGGCGGGGCAGGTGTGGAAGGCGTGAGGGTACAGTGATGAACTGGTCGATTCTATTTTAGTCATCATCAGAGTTTGTGCATTTCCACCTTCTAAACCCACCTGCCTACTATGATGCGGCATTTGCGATGTACTCACACGTCGGCACTTGGACAGATGGCAGATTATGCGACGAGTGTGGTCATTCCTCATCGCGCCTTGAGGAACCTCTACAGATTGAGTGGCAGTACGGATCCGATCAGATTGCGGATTTTTCGTGGTGTGGCTACACGGCGGTTATCACCGAACGCGTTCGCAAATTCATGCTGCGGGAGCGTTTCGAATGCGACTTCGGCATGGTGGAGGTTGTGCCCTACAAGGCCAAAAAGAAGCGGCATGTGCCTTTTCCTTATGTCGGTCCGCAGTTGCACTGGCTGATTCCTCGTTTGTCACTTCCTCTGGATGAGAAACGTAGCGGGCTCAAGGTCGAGATTTTCTGCCAAACTTGTGAGCGGAAATATTATCGCTTCCAATGGCGACGTTTGGTTGTCAGCAAGCGCGACTGGAATTCCGCGCAGCTATTTTGCGCCCGCCAGCTTGAACCATCATCAGCCATTTTTGTCCCGACTTCAGCGCTAGCCATGCTGAGAGCCGAAGGGTTCACGAATATCGGAACATGCACGTCTGGGATTATCGAGTGATGGTGATCCGTGCTTTGATCTTGGGCCTGTAACCAGCAACACCCACCGTTCGACCCCTCCGGGGTCGCGTCCGCACCGCACGTTTCACCCCCGGTTGCACCGGGGGCTAT
>JANNGC010000573.1:0-4632 GCA_031380445.1 Pedosphaera sp. | reverse complement strand
CCAGCGTCAGGCCGATGGTGGCGCGCGGTGAAGCACCGAGCTGGATCATGCCTTGCAGGTCGATCTTGTACTTCGCCGGGTCGCGCGTGGCGCAGACGATGTCCACAATGTAGTCCTTCACCTTGTCGTCCACGTACACGTCGTTGATGACCCGCCGGGCGGCGAGAATCTGCTCCGGCTCAATGACCGGCGTGGTGAAGGGCAGATCGGTCGTGCGGGCCATGAGGTCGAGAATCTGCCGCTCCTCTTCGCGCGAGGGATAGCCGATCTTGAGCTTCAACATGAAGCGGTCCACCTGCGCTTCAGGCAGCGAGTAGGTACCTTCCTGCTCGATGGGATTTTGCGTGGCCAGAACGAGGAAGGGTTCCGCCAGTTTGTGGGTTTGTTCCCCGATGGTGACCTGCTTCTCCTGCATGGCTTCGAGCAGGGCGGATTGCACCTTGGCGGGCGCGCGGTTGATTTCGTCGGCGAGGACGAGGTTGGAGAAGATCGGTCCCTTGCGCGTGGTGAAGCCGCCGGATTGAGGGTTGTAAATCTGCGTGCCGATGACGTCGGCGGGCAGCATGTCGGGCGTGAATTGCAGCCGGGAGAATTTCACGCTCAGGCACGCAGCGAGCGATTTCACGGACAAGGTTTTGGCCAGGCCCGGCACGCCTTCGAGCAGGACGTGGCCGTTGGCGAGCAGGCCGATGATGAGGCGCTCGACGAGGTAAGTCTGGCCGACGACGACCTTGCCCATTTCCAAAGTGAGCGGGCGCAGAAATGCGCCGGCCTTTGTCACCGTTTCGTTTATTGCAGTCAGTCCGGTATTCATGTTGAGCAGCTATTGATGGGGAAAGACCGCGCGGGCGGCAAGTGTGTTCAGAATTTTTGGCCGGGTGAGGTTTCGCTGACGCGCTAATTTTCTGGAATTGCCGCGCCCCGGCTCGCATCTTCGCGCCCAATGAAAGCCCGAAGTCTGAAGTCGCTGTGCGTTTTGATTCTCCTCGCCCAAGGTGTGTTGGCCGTCGCCGCTGCCGCCGCTGGCAAAGCCGAGCACGTCGTCGTGGTGGTGTGGGACGGCATGAGGCCGGACTTCATCACGCCGCAGTATTGTCCGAACCTCTGGTCGCTCGCGACGAACGGCGTGTTCTTCAAGAACAACCATTGCGCCTACGTCTCCTCGACCGAAGTGAACGGCACCGCGCTCGCCACGGGCGTGCATCCGGGCCGCAGCCGCGTGATCGCGAACACGGAGTATCGCCCCGAACTTTCCGTGACCGGCACCTTTGCGACCGAGGGGCTGGACCCGATCCGCCGGGGCGATTTGCTCACGGACGGTCATTACCTCGGCGCGGAAACGCTGGCGGAGATTCTTCAGGACAATGGCATTCCCACGGCCATCGCCGGCACCAAGCCGGTCGTGCTGCTCCACGACCGTTCGCAAAAGAAAAATTCCAAGGCCGAAAAAGAGTCCGTTCTCCTGTGGGAAGGCAAGACCATCCCGCGTTCCGCAGGCGAAGCGCTGCCGAAGGTGAACGACGACAAGCAATGGCCCAGCAACGGCATCCCGAACGTCGCGCAGGATTCATGGACCACGAAGTCCATGATTCGCAGCCTCTGGAAGAACGGCGTGCCGAAATACTCGCTGCTCTGGCTCAGCGACCCCGACAAATCCCAGCACGACGTGGGCGTGGGCGCGCCGAACGCGCTAGCGGCCATCGAGTCGAGCGACAAAAATCTCGGCGACGTCATCAAGCATTTGAAAGAGAAGAACCTATTCGACAAGACCGACCTCTTCGTCGTTTCCGACCACGGCTTCTCCACCATCTCGAAGGGGCCGGACGTGCTCGACATTTTGAAGAAGGCGAAGTTTTCCGCGTTCAAGAAGAACGAGAACCCGGAGCCGGGCGACATCATGGTCGTCGGACTCGGCGGCTCGGTGATGTTCTACGTGAACGAGCGGCAGGAGGCGGTGACGCGCCGGCTCGTGGAGTTTCTGCAACAGTCGGATTTCGCGGGCACCATTTTCTCGCGCCTGAAAATCGAAGGCACCTTCCCGATGGAAACCGTGCGCTATAGCAGCGTGTCCAACTCCGGCCCGGACGTGCTCATCTCGCTGCGCTGGACGGCGGACAAGAACGAGCACGGCGTGCCCGGCATGTTCTACTCGATGGACGGCACGAAGGGCAAAGGCAGCCACGCCTCGCTCTCGCGCTTCGACATGAACAACACGCTGGTCGTCTCCGGCCCGGATTTCAAACGCGGCTTCCTGAACGAAACCCCGAGCGGCAACGTGGACCTCGTGCCCACCGTGCTGCACCTGCTGGGCGTGAAACCGCCGCAGAAACTCGACGGTCGCGTGCTGCACGAAGCCCTCGCAACCCACACCGGCCCGCTGCCGAGGGCGAAGACCGAACGCCTCGAAGCCACGCGCGACCTCGGTTACCTGCGCTGGAGCCAGTATCTGAAATTCAGCGAAGTGGACGGCACGGTTTATTTTGACGAGGGGAATGGCGCGGCGGCACTCAGATAATCTGAACCGCCATGTCGGCCCGGAAGAACGTTAAGACCGTCATTGGACTGTGCTTCCGTGGCTGCTGCTGGGTTTTCGCCCCCATCGGAGTCTTTTTTCTGCTCCAGTGGTTGTGGTTTAAGATTTCCCAACTGTTCGGACAGGTCCACAGCGCGCCCCTCCACCTGTTTGGAATTGTCGGTTCCATCTCGCTGGCTTTCGGCGTGGCTTGTTTTCTGGTTGCCCGTCGGCTGATCGCCGCAGACCAAGCCGGCTCAACGGAAGCCGGGAAGCACTGAGATAACCACGGAAGACACGGAAGACACGGAAATGGGGAATGAGGCCGAGATGTTTGTTCCGGTTCCGTGTCTTCCGTGTTTTCCGTGGTTCAATTTTTTAATGAAGGAGCGCGTTGCGTCGCTTCACTTCGCCCCGAGCCTGACTTCCTTCCCCGTCTCCGCCGACTGGTAAATCGCGTCCATCACCTGCTGCACTTTCAGCGATTCCTCCAGCGGCACGATGGGTTTCTTGCCTTCGATGATGCAGTTCACGAAATGCGAAATGCGATCCTCCACCGGCCCGTTCTTCGTGTTGTAGAAGTGCGTGGTCTCGAAGCCTTGCAGGCTTTGCTTGAAGAGTTTCGCCGGATACAGGCTCATGCCCGCCTCGGTGCCGAGCAGGTCAATGCCTTCCTCGCGATTGTCGCCGGGATGAAACCCCGCCCAGCTCGTGTCCACGGTCACGGTGTAGCCCTTCTTCATCCGCACCAGCGCGGTGCAATGGTCCTCCACGTCGAACGGGCGCTTCGGATCGATCTCGCTCTTGCCCCAAGTGCCTTCGCCGCGCCCGCGTGTGCCGAACTTCGCGTGCTTCGTCGCGCTCACGGACACGACATCGAAGTCGTTGAGCAGATGGAACAGCGTATCAATGAGCATCGAACCGCTGTCCGCCATGACGCCGCCGCCGGAATGCTGCTTCTGCGTGTACCACGAGCCGATGCGCGGAATGCTGCTCTGCCGGTGCGAGAAGGCGCGCGCATGATAGACCTCGCCGAGATCGCCGTGCTGAATGGCGAGCCGCGCCGTCTGCGTGTGTTTGTCGAAACGGAAATTCTTCGCCACCATCGCGGTGCGCCGGTTCTTCTGCGCGGCGGCGATGATCTTCGCCGCCTCCTTCGCGTTCATCGCCATCGGCTTTTCGATCAGCACATGCTTGCGCGCGTTGAGCGCATCAATCGCGACCGAGGCGTGGAGGAAGTTCGGCAGCGCGATGGTCACGGCGTCAATGTCCGGCTGCTCCAGCAGCTCCTGATAGTTCGCGTAGCTGCGCGGGATGTGAAATTTCTCCGCCGCCTCGCGCAGGCGCTGCGGATTGATCTCCGCAATGGCGACGGTCGCCGCGCGCTGACAGTGCAGCAGAGAGTTGAGATGCTCGGTGCCGATGGCACCAACGCCGATAACCGCGCAACGAAGTTTTTCGCGCATAAGGTGGATTGGGTTCGCTCGCAGTTGTAGGACGGGGCCGGACAGGGGTCAATGACGAACTCGATTTCAGCCCGTGTTTATTATGTTCCCCGCGCTGTGATGTGTAACGGCTCCAGGCGAAAGGCTCTGACTTCAGGGACTGCGGATGGGTTCGAGTGCCGTCTCCGACCCGGCGCGGACGGTAGGGCGTCGTCGCTCCGCGCGCGCTGGGCCGCGCAACGGGTGGACGCCTTAGAATTGCTCATGCCTCACCCAGGCGCGCGCGGAGCGACGACGCCCCACCACTCCGCCTTCCCGCTTGACGCTCGCGGAGCAGCCTTCAATTTACGCCCCATGAAATTCCGCCACGCCTTGTTTGCCGCCGCGCTGCTAGTTCTCACTGCCGCCACGCAGGCCGCGGATCCGCTCGAAGCCTACGTCGCCAAGCCGGACGACAGTTTCAAATGGGAATTGAAAAGCCGCGTGGAGACCAACGGCTTCACCACCGCCACGTTGCAAATGACCTCGCAGACGTGGCGCACCAGCGCGTGGACGCACACCATTCAAATCGTGCGCCCGAGCAAGATGCGTCACACGGACATCGCGTTCCTCTTCGTCACCGGCGACGGCGCGGGGCGCACCGAAGTCATGCTGCTGGCGAAGGTCGCGGCAGAA
>JANNGC010000522.1:0-2597 GCA_031380445.1 Pedosphaera sp. | reverse complement strand
CCGCGTCGCGGGCGCCGTGGCCGTATTGCGCGGTGAAGGGCGGCTGCTGCAACCGCCGCCGCACTTCCTGAAATACTTCATGCTTGTCCCAATCTGTCCACGCCAGCCGCCGCGCGCAGTCTTCCAGCGTTGGTGAGCCTGCGACACCGCGTGCCGTGACGGATGCGGGCAACGTCTTCACCACTTCGTCGAAGAACGTGCGCGCGAGCAGGTAAGTTCCCTCGAAAGTGAAGTGAACGTGTTCGTAGAAAAACTCGGAGCCGGGGATGCCGTTGGAACTGGCGGCGGCGATGGACTCTTCCGCGTCCACCAATTTCTCCCGCACAAATGCCGTGAACGCTTGCACGCGGGTGATCACGTTGATCCCCTCATCCGCGCGGAAGCGCAGCAGATCGAATTCGCGGGCGAGATGAAAATTGGTGCGCGCCAGTTCGGGTTGTCCCAGTTCAATTTGGCAGCGGGCCAGATGAAAAAAGAGTTCCGCAAACTCGTCCTCGCCTCGTCCGGCGATTCTGCGCGGTACGCGGCTGAATGCGGCATGGGCCTCGCCAAAACGGTTGCTGGCTGCGAGTTGCAATCCCTCGGCGAACGGCCTGTCAAACTGCAAGAACTCGTTCCGCGTCACCGTGCGATGCGTGGACGCGAAGGGTGGGCAGTCGCGCAGATTCACCGCGACCGTGCTGAACACCACTTGAGCGCCCGCGTCCGTCCCCGAGCGCACGATGGCTTGCAGGTTTTTTTGGAAGTGCTGTTGGGCTTTGGCAACTCGCGGATCGTTACGCCCGACCTGCTGCTCAAGAAACATTTCCATCCCGCCCCACTCGCTCGGCCCGCGCTCTCCGAGTGACGCAAGCAGTTGCACGACGCGAAACTGCTTCAACCACAACGACGTGCGAATGAACGCAAGACCCGGAGCCTGCCGCCCAAAAACCGTCCCGCCGCCGAACGGGCCGACCACTTCGTTGTTGCCCATGTAGATAATCCACACGTCGCCTTCGAGCGGCGCGCAGTCGCGGGCGATTTCGCGGATGACGTGCGAGTTGATCGCGGTCATGGCCACGTTGATGACCTCGAATTGGTTGCTCGGGAATTTCAGTTCGAGCATGGCCTGCAACATCCGGGGCAGGCCGAACGCCGGCTCCGGGTCGCCCATCGCCGCAGATTCGCCGAAGACAAAAATGCGCGTGGTGCCGGGCGCCTTGTGCGGCGAGAACATCACCGGCTCCGGCGTGCGGGCGATGGCGCGCGGGAAGAAGCGCCAGCCGAACTGGCGGTTGTCCGTGAGCACGTCGCGCCCGTTCACGCGCTGTTTGAGAAAGTAGCCCGTTGGGTAGCCGTAGCCGGACATGCGGAGGAAAATTTCCACCACCGCCAGCAGCAGCAACGGCATGAGCAGCGCAATGATACGAAAAGCCCACCGCTGGCGCGGCGTGAGCGCGCGGCGCGGGTGCGCGGCGTCAGGCTTGCATTTAACAGGACGTGGCAACGCGCGAACGGTAGCAAATCCGCCTGTTGTGCCGGAAAGAAAAAGCGCAAAGCAGAACGGGGTGGCAGCGCGTCTTGAAAAATCATCCACGGGAGACTGGAATGTGTCGTGTTACCAGACGCCAGAATCGCGCTGGCAAAGTTGCTTCCCTTTCCATTTCCCTCGCTTGACCTCCGGCCTCCCGTCGCGGAGCCTGCGCGACGCCTTGGGCATGTCGTTCAGGGCCAATAATAAAAAAATGACCTCGAAAATCATCTCTGGCCTCGCCGTGGCAGCCCTCTTTGCCACCGGCGCGTGCTCGCAGGACAAACCCGTGGAAAAAATGGACCTCAAGGACGCCAAGCAGAAAACCAGCTACGCCATCGGCATGGACATCGGCGGCAATTTCAAACGTCAGGAAATTGAAGTGGATGCCAAGACGCTCGCCGCCGGCATCGCCGACGCGCTGAGTGGCAAGACGCAACTCACCGAGGCCGAGGCCAAGCAGGCCATCACTGATTTCCGCACCTCCATGATGGCGAAGATGGAAGCGAAGCAAAAAGGCGAAGGCGACAAGAACATCGCGGCGGGCGAAGCCTTCCTCGCGGCCAACGCCAAAAAAGAAGGCGTGAAAACCACGGCCAGCGGCCTGCAATACAAAGTTGTGAAAGCCGGCGACGGCAAAGGCGCGATGCCGAAGGCCACCGACACCGTGAAGGTGCATTACCACGGCACGTTGATTGACGGCTCAGTCTTCGACAGCTCGGTCGAGCGCGGCGAACCGATTTCCTTCCCGCTGAACGGCGTCATCGCCGGCTGGACGGAAGGTCTGCAACTGATGAAGGTCGGCGACAAATTCCAGTTCACGATTCCTGGCAAGCTGGCCTACGGCCCGTCCAGCCCCAGCCCGAAAATCGGCGCGAACAGCACGCTCGTCTTCGATGTGGAGCTGCTGGCGATTGAGAAGTAAGCGCGCGAGCAGATTAAAGTTTCAATGGCGTTCCTTCGGGAACGCCTTTTTGTTTTGGAGATTGCGGGCGCCTACCGTGCGAATGTGACTGAAGTGATATGGAGTGCGGTGGCAAGCGGAGCGCGACACCGCTTTCGCACGCGCCAGACCTATCGAAAGCGG
>JANNGC010000471.1:0-1976 GCA_031380445.1 Pedosphaera sp. | reverse complement strand
GAAAGGTCCCACGGCCGGAACGGAAGTCGTTCGATGAACTCCACGCCCGTCATTTGTTTCGGCCAGCAACCGTGCGGATTCTTTCCGCGCCGCTTCCTGTTCGCGAAAATCCAGACCGCCCGGCGGCTGCAATCCGAGATCGGCGGCGAGATCGTCTTCTTCTACCACGACAGCGATCACGACCCTCGCGAGACGCGGACGAGCCTGCGGCACCGCAAGACCAATGAAGTGGCGCAACTCAATTTCGCCGTGGCGAACAAGGTGCAGCGCAAGTTCTCGCCGTTGTTCTTGAAACGGATCGCCGCCGACTGGCCGGCCAAGACCGCTTTGCAACTGCCCAATTACGTGGAGGGCTGCTTGATTGAAATTTTCAAGAGCATCACGGCGGTCACGGTGGCGGACTTTTGTCTGGAGATGTATCGCGGCATGGGCTTGCTGGAAGGGATTCGCGTCGCGCGATCCGGCGACCCTGCCTTCCGCCGCGCTGCCTGCGACGTGTCCGAGTTTTTTGTCGATGTGCCGCATGAAGGGGAAATCGTCCGCGCCCGCTTCTCGAACGGAACATTTCAACTCCACGAAGGCGGTGATTCCTTCGTGACGCTGCCTTCAGCTCCTTTCACCAAGGAGCAGATCAGCCCGACGCGCGACAGTCGGCTGCGCTGGATGCAGTCCGTGCTGCACTGCACGCACTACATCGCGGGCGCGGGCGAACAGGCCTACCTGCGCCAGGAAGATGCGCCGGAGATTGCCTTTGTCTGCCGCGACACGATAGATCGTCCCGATGAAGCCTACACCGAACTCACCTGACCTCGCGCCGCTGCTGGCCTTCGGCGCACATCCCGACGACATCGAATTCGGATGCGGCGGTGTGATCGCGAAGGAAACGCGCCTCGGACGCAAAGCCCATCTCGTCGTCTGCTCCCGCGGAGAATCCGGTTCGCGCGGCACGCCGGAATTGCGTGTGGAAGAAGCGAAGCAAGCCGCCGCGCTGCTCGGTGCGACCGTGGAGTTCGTCGAGTTGGATGGTGACGCGCATCTGGAACTGAAAGCCGCCCACGCCATCAAACTCGCCGGCATCATCCGCCGCGTGAAGCCGGGCGTGGTCCTTGCGCCGAGTCTGGTGGAGAACCAGCACCCCGATCATTGGCGGCTCGGACAGCTCGTGCGCGACGCCGCACGGCTCGCCCGCTACGGTGGGGTGGCAGAAATTCGCGACCTAGCCCCGCACACCATTGCGCTGCTTCTTTATTACGCGGTCACGCCTGAAGCCGAACCGCGCGACATCACGCCGGTTCTCATCGATGTTTCCACACCGGAAATCGTCGCGGCCTGGAAAGCTGCGATGGAAGCGCACGACTCCCAGTCCGCCACCCGCAACTACGCCGAGATGCAACTCACCCGCGCGCGCCTGAACGGCCATCGCGCCGGACTCGATCACGCCATCGCCCTCTTCCCGAACGATCCGTTGATTGTCGATTCGCTCGGGGCGCTGAACCGGGGAGCGCGGCGTTTCTGAGGCAGACGCCCGCCCCCCCTGGCGGAGTCAGTTGGTAATGTCGAACGTGGTGCTTTCCTCGCGAATCGGCAGGTAAACCTTGTACCATTCCTTTTGCGCCGGGCTGTCGGTGTAGTCCTTCAACGCCTGCGCATCCACGAACTCCATCACGAACGCGTTGGCCTTGCCGCCCTGGACTTTGATCGATTTGGTCCAGACACGCGTGATGCCCTTGTAGGCTTTCGGGAGCGCCTTGACGCCATCGAGCGCGGCCTTGATCTGTTCAGGCTTCGCTTCCGCCTTCCACTTGACCGTCACGACGTGAATCACGGTCTTGGGCTCGGCCTGCGCCGCCAGGTTGCCCGCGCCAAACGTCAGGAGAACCGCCGTCCCAAGAACGAGAAGACGCAACCCCCTGCGCATTTTTTTCCCCTGCGGCTCTACGAATCCACGAGCCAGTCGAGTGCGAACAGCAGCAGCA
>JANNGC010000379.1:0-3993 GCA_031380445.1 Pedosphaera sp. | reverse complement strand
GCAGCGCACGAATCGTTCCTGCAACTTCAGCAGAAGGGCGTTGCCGCGCGAGAGAAGATTGTCGAGATCGTCAAGGCGATGGCGGAGGCCAACGCGGAAACGTGGTGCAAGCTCGAACTCGACGAGACGAAGATTGGCCGGCTCGATCACAAGATTGCGAAGCTGGAAATCATCAAGCTCGTGCCGGGCGTGGAGTGGCTGCGGCCGGATGCACGCAGCGGTGATCACGGCATCACGCTGGAGGAATACACGCCGTTCGGCGTCGTCGGTGCGGTCACGCCGAGCACGCATTCCATTCCCACACTCAGCGGCAACATCGTGAACATCTGCGCGGCGGGAAATGCCGTGGTGTTCAATCCGCATCCCGCTGCTGCGCGTTGTGCCGCCGTGGCGATTCGCGCTTACAACGAGGCGATTTATCGCGAGACGGGCATCGAGAACATCGCCACCATCATCTCCAAGCCCTCGATGGAAAGCTTCGCGGCCATGTGCAAACACGAGGCCGTGCGACTGCTCCTCGTCACGGGCGGACCGGGCGTGGTGAAGGCCGCGATGCAGACCGGCAAGCGCGCCATCTGTGCTGGCCCGGGCAATCCGCCGGTCTATGTGGATGACACCGCGTGCATGACGCGCGCGGCCAAGGCGATCATTCAGGGCGCGAGCTTCGACAACAATCTGCTCTGCATCGGCGAGAAGGAAGTCTTCGCGCTCGACAAGATCGCCGACAAATTGATGGCGCAGATGGAGCAGAACGGCGCGGTGAAACTCACCAACGCCCAGCTCGATGCGCTGACCAAGGCGGCGTTCACCATCACGCCCGGCCAAGGTGGTGGGTGCGGTCATGCGAGCGTGAACAAAGATTTCATCGGCAAGGATCCCATCGTGCTCGCCAAGGCGGCGGGGTTGAATCTTCCGCCGGGCACGCAGCTTCTTTTCGCGGAGACTGACGCGGATCATCCCTTCGTGGTCGAGGAGCAGATGATGCCGTTCGTCCCGATCACGCGGGTGAAGAATCTCGAAGAGGGCGTGCTGCGTTCCCTCGAAGCCGAGCATGGCTACAAGCACACGAGCATCATTCACTCGCATGATCTCGAGGCGCTCACCGCGATGGGTCGCGCGCTCGACACGACGCTCTTCATCAAGAACGGCCCGTGCATGGCCGGCCTCGGCCTCGGTGGTGAAGGTTATCTCAGCTACAGCATCGCCACGCCGACCGGCGAAGGCGTGACGAACCCGAAGACGTTCACGCGCGTGCGCCGCTGCGTGATGGTGGACAACTTGAGGATTTATTGAGTCATGCAAACAATTGTCCAAGCCATCACAAATAGTAGCGTTTCCTTACGAGACAAAATCGTTGGGGATGAACGGCAATTGAAACGGTTCTATTTGAAGGTTGAAAAAGAGCATCAACGCGGGAGACAGCGAGGGTGGGCAAAGTTGAAAAGTGACCGTGGAGCTACTGGCGCATTAAATCTGACCTGGGATGCGCCAACCAAAACTTTGATTGCAAGAGTCGTTAATCGGCGCAAGGGACGACCGGACGACATAGTTGGAGACTTCTGCTCGTATTTGCTTTCGCGATTCAGCGGCAAGATTCAGGTCATCCAAATTTTCCAAACGTAGCTCATGTTACTCGCGCGTGTTGAAGGCAATGTGGTCGCCACCCGGAAGCATCCGAGCTTCGATGGCTGGCGGCTCGTCATCTGCCAACCGATCGACAACGCGGGCACGCCCGAAGGTGCTCCCCAGATCGCCATCGACGCTCACGGCGCGGGCATGCACCAGCGCGTGGTGATTTCCAGCGATGGTTCCGAGGCGCGGAAAGCGGTGGGCGATCCGAAAAGCCCCGCGCGGTGGCTCGTGGTCGGCATTGTGGATGAATTGGAACCGGGGGTGCCGGTATGAAAATCACACACCCTTCCGTAAAGACGAATCTCCTGAAGCTGGTTGGAACTTACGAGTTGGATTTGGATCTCGGGCCGGAATTGTGTTTCCCGCTGCGGCTGGAGGTTTTCAAAGACACGGAACGAAAGGGCTGGTTTCGCGTCCACATTTGGGAACAGGAGACGTTCAGCATCGAGCCGACCTTTCCCGTGAAACGCAACGGCAAGCGCCGAAGCTACAAGTCCATGGAGACGCTGCTTCTGGAGCGATGCACACAGCTCAAGGGTGACTACAGTTACTTCAAAGCTTCGAGCGAGAAGGCTGCCTTGGCGAAAGTGATTTCGGATCTGAAGGAACGGTTAACCCATTGGACGGGTATCGAATCAAAATGAAACTCGGCGCCGTCATCGGTCGTGTCACGTTGAGCAAGGCAGTGCCGGAATTGACCGGCGCGCGCTGGCTCATCGTTTCGCCGTTCACGCGCGAGCATTATCAGCGCGGCACCGAGACGCCCGTCGGCCTGAGCAAAGATCCGAGCCTCGTCGTTTATGACGCGCTTGGGGGCGGAGTCGGTCAGACCATCGGCTACATCGAGGGGCGCGAAGCCGCGCAGCCGTTCGAGCAGTCGCCGCCCATTGACGCCATCAACGCCGCGCTGGTGGACGAGATTTTCTACAACCCCATGAAGTAAGATTTTATGCCTGCTGTCATTACTGCCAAAGAAATAGAAGCCATCATCGCCAAGGGTGGCGATCCGAATAATCTCCCGGCCGATGCCATTCTGACGCCCTCCGCCAAGGACGCGTTGCTTGACTACGCGTATGCTCGGCGGATCCCAACGTCGAGCGGAACGTTCGCTGCATCCCCAGCCAACAGCCTGGCCACGACCACGACAGCCCCGGCCACCCCGCTTAATTCGAAATCAGCCAAGGCCGACCTCGAAGCTTTCTTCAATTCCCCCTACTGCCACGCCCTCAAGGAGCAGATTTGCGCGATGGGTCACCGCTTGTGGAAACGCGCCTACGTGGACGGCAACGGCGGCAACATGGCCATTCGCATCGGCGAGGACATCGCCATCTGCACGCCTACGCTGGTCAGCAAGGGTTCGCTCCAGCCGGCGGATATGTGCCTCGTCGATTTCGAGGGCAATCAGCTCTGCGGCACGAAGAAGCGCACCAGTGAAATTTTGATGCACCTGCAGATGATGAAACGGCAGCCCACTGCGGTGGCGACGTGTCACTGCCATCCGCCTTATGCGACGGCGTTCGCCGTCGTGGGAGAAGCGCCGCCGACGTGCATGCTGCCGGAGTATGAAGTGTTCTGTTCCGTGGGTGTCGCGCCGTATCGCACGCCCGGTTCTGCGGACATGGGCAAGCTGGTGGCCGAACTCACGGACCAGTACAACACCATCCTGATGGCGAATCACGGCGTGGTGACGTGGTCGCACAACAACATCGAGGAGGCCTACTGGCGCATGGAGATCATCGAGGCCTACTGCCGCACGATTGTGGTCGCCGGCCAGTTGGGCAAACCGATCCGGACCTTCACCGGGCCGCAGATGCAGGACATCTTGAACATCAAGAAGTCCCTCGGCTTTGTCGATCCGCGCTACGGCATGAAGGAATGCGAACTCTGCGACGGCGGCGACTGGCGTCCGGGCGCGACGTGCGCGCTGCCGGCAAAGGAGACGCCGACCGTCGGACTCGATCCGCAGGCGGAAGAGATGGTGAAGGCGATCACGGACCAATTGATGGCGCAGATGAAGTGAACCACAAAGACACAAAGAGCACGAAGTCCGAAGAGGCATGTGTTTTAGCCTCTTCTTTGTGCCCTTCGTGCCTTCGTGGTTAAAAAATTTATGAAAGTCACAATCATTGGCGGCGGTGGCCGCGTGGGTTCCTGTGCGGCGTTTGCGCTGCAATGCGGCGGCCTCGTGGCCGAGCTGCAAATCCTCGACGCGAACAAGGACCTGGCCGAGGGCGAGGCGCTCGACCTGTTGCATGGCAGCGCGTTCTGCGGCGACCAGAAGATTTACGCGGGCGACTACACTCGCGCGGCGGACAGCGACATTTTCCTCATCACCGCCGGCCTGCGCCGCAAGCCGGATGA
>JANNGC010000359.1:0-2476 GCA_031380445.1 Pedosphaera sp. | reverse complement strand
CGGGGCGGCGGCACGGCACCGGCGCGGGGGGCGACGGCGGGTCTGGCCGGCGCGGGGGGCGTCGGTTGCGACCTCGATAACATTCTTTTGAACAATCCCAGCATTGGCTGCCTTTCTCTTTTTCTTGGCGTGGCCGCAGTTCGTGTTGAACGATGCGCCATGCCGTCTGCCGAACCGACCTTGCCTCCGCTCACTGCGGCGACTCTTTATCTTGTCGCGACTCCCATCGGGAATCTGGAGGACCTCACCCTCCGCGCTCTTCGCACTCTGCGGGAATGCGATGTCATAGCAGCGGAAGACACTCGTCGAACCGGACAGCTTCTTAACTACTTCGGCATTTCCAAGCCGCTCTTGAGCTACTTTCGTTTCAACGAGGCAAGAAGGAGTGAAGAGCTGCTCGAACGCCTCGGGCGCGGCGAGAAAATCGCCCTCGTCACCGACGCGGGAACTCCCGGCATCAGCGACCCCGGCGAACGTGTCGTCGCCGCCGCCGTCGCCGCTGGCTACCGCGTCGAATCCGTGCCCGGCCCCTGCGCGCTTATCGCTGCGCTCACGGCCAGCGGACTGCCCGCCGGTGAATTTCACTTCATCGGATTTCTCCCGATCAAATCCGGCCAGCGCCGCAAAAAACTCGAAGCCCTGCGCGCCGTCCCCGGCACGCTCTGCTTCTACGAATCGCCCTACCGCATCGAGAAACTGATGTGCGAACTGAAAGACCTCTACCCCGCCGCCCGCGTCGTCCTCGCGCGCGAACTGACGAAGAAGTTCGAGGAGTATTTGCGCGGCACCGCCGCCGAGTTGCTGGCCGTGATGGAGAAGCGGACTTTGAAAGGCGAGTTCGTGGTGATGGTGAGCCAGTCGGATGAGCGAGTGGCGAATGAGGAACTTCCCGTGGACGAAGAGCCGGTCGGTTAGTCTCAAGCTGGCGAGCCGTGGCATGGAGTGTTACTTCTGGCGCGTGCGTTTCCTGTGCATCCCTGTGGTTCTGATTTTCTCCGCGCTCGCGGCGTGGGCGGACGGGCACGGGCACGGCGATTTCCAAGTTTCCACGAAACGTCCCCACTTCACCCCGGACTGGGCGGAGCCGGCGGGCGCTTTGCCGTCGGTGGTCGCACCCATGCCGAAGGCGTTCGGGCCAATCGCTCCGGCGGCGCGACAACCGGCGGGCGCGTTGAGCGGACGATTGGTGTTCATGAACTGCGGCCACGGCTGGACCTACGGCCCGAGCGCGGCGTGGCGTTTGCAGCGCGGCACGTTGCTGGAGATGAACGAGGACTACGGCAACCTCGACCAGTTGAATTGCTTCGCCGCCTACTGCTTCAACGCCGGCGCGACCGTCATCTCCATGCGCCCGCTCGGCCAGCAGACGAACGAGGTGGTGCTGGACAATGACGACGCGGGCGTAGTCTTCGCAGGGACGTGGTTCGACAGCGTCTCGACAAACTATTTTGGCAGCGTCGGCGACGTGCCGTATCGCTACGCGGCACTCGCGGCTACGGAGACGGCGACCGCGACGTACACGCCGAACATTCCCGTCGCGGGTTTTTATCCCGTCTATACATGGGTTCGCCCCGGTTCGGATCGTGGTGAGCAGTTGTATCGCGTCCGGCACACGGGCGGGGAATCGCAGCTTCTCATTCCGCATCACATGGTCGGCAACGGATGGATTTATCTCGGCGAATATTTTTTCAACGCGGGCGCCAACACCGCGTTCGGCTCCGTGGTCGTGAGCAATCTGCGCGGCTCGGCGGCGGGCGACTGGACGTTTGCCGACGCGATTCGTTTCGGCAACGGCATGGGTTCCGTGGATCGCGGCGGCGGCATTTCCGGCTACCCGCGCGAGGATGAAAGCTGCCGCTACTGGATTCAGGCGAACTTCGGTCAGAATCAAGACCCGATCATTTACGACGCCAGCACCGGCGACGAAAATGATTCGTGGCAGGCTCCCGGCCGCATGTCCGCTGAGATGAACCGCGAGGAGGAGGGCAGCATCTACAAACGGATTCACATCAGCTTCCACTCCAATGCGGGCGGCGGGCGCGGCACAATTTCGCTCATCACCAGCGACCCCACGCCGAATCAGGCCACGCTCGCGCAAATCACCGGCAACGAAGTGGACGAAGACTTGGTCGCGCTTGGTGCGCCGCCGCTCGAGTTCGCTTGGAACAACCGCACCACGGTCACTTACGCCGGCAACTACGGCGAAATCACCGGCACCTATTTCAATGATGAAATGGACGCGACGATCATCGAGGTGGGCTTCCACGATCACACCAACGACGCCCCCGTGCTGCGCGGACATTCGCGGGCGGCTCAGGTAGAAAAACCAGCGGCACGCCGTCGAACTGGTTCATGTATTTCACGACGGCCTGCATCGCGGCGCGGCCCACGACGGCGCGGGCTTTCGGGTCGCGCAGCACGGGGGCGTCGTTGGTGTGATCGTGGAAGCCCACCTCGATGATCGTCGCGTCCATTT
>JANNGC010000336.1:0-13198 GCA_031380445.1 Pedosphaera sp. | reverse complement strand
CGCATCTACAAGATCAGTTACGGAGACAAGAAGGCGGAGAAGGTGGATTTGCAGAAGCTGACTGATGACGAACTGGTGAAGCTGCTCGCGAGCAAGAACGCGTGGCACGCGCAACACGCGCAGAGAATTTTGCAGGAACGTGCGGTCGGTTGGGTTAGCACTCTGATGTCTGCCGCGAGCAATCGAGGCGTTGAGAACACTGCGGAGTTCAAGTCAGCAGTGGCTAGCTTGGACAACATTGGCGACCGCCTGCTGCAAACCTTGAACAATCCAGCCGCCACCACCCCAGAACTGCTGCGCGCCCTGTGGACACTGCACGTCACCACGGCCAAACAGAACGACTGGCGATTGGCCGCGCTCGGCCATCAGAACGAACTCGTACGCTGCTGGGCCGTGCAACTGATGTTTGAATCCTCGCCGATGGTTCAGCCGAATTTCCTTCTCTCCTCCACTGCTCGGAAGCCCACGGGGAATTTGGCGCGCGGCTGGAATGGAAAAACCTTGGCCCAAATGGTCGGTGATGATTCCACGCCCTTGCTTCGGCTCTACATCGCATCGGCGTTGCAGCGGGTGAAAGCCAGCAATCGCGTCGAAACGCTCGAAGCCCTGCTCGGCCACGCCGAGGACGCCAAGGATCACAACCTCCCGCTCATGTATTGGTTTGCCGCCGAACCCGTGGCCGGCGAAAGCGTGGCCAGCGCCGCCAAGCTCCTCAAGGCCACCAAAATCCCGCAAGTCCGCGAATACATCACCCGCCGCATGACGGCGAAGTGATCGGAGCGCGGACCGCCGAGTCCGCCCGTTTTTAATCCTGAAAGGATTCAAATAATCCAGCCCAGCGTTGCGTCGCCGAGACGCTACGCTGGGTGGGCGGCGCGATGAGTTCACCAACTCTGAAAGAGTTGAATCAAGGGCTGGTGGACGAGGCCGTGATGCAACTCTTTCAGAGTTGGGAAAACATTTGTCATCGCGACCCAGGGTAGCCTCGCGGACTCGGCAACCCTGGGCTGAATTATCCAATCCCTTCAGGATTGAAAACCGCGCGGGCCTTACCAGCCAGTTTCAAACCAGCGACACGTTGAAGCCACGCCGCTTTTCCGCCGATGGGCCAGTGATGAATCGTTTGTGGATCGCCTGTCTCCTCGTCTGGCTCTCCGCCGTCACCACGCGCGCGGCGGTGTCGGCGGATGATGCGTGTCCGGTGTGCCGCCAGCGTTTTGGCAACAAGGTTTTCTCGATCAAGAAACTCGGCAGCGAGGACAAGGTGTTGATCTGCGTCGAGTGCATGAAGCTGGAAACCGCCTGTTACCTCTGCGGCGTGCCGGTGAAGGACAAGTTCACCAAGCTCGCGGACGGCCGCCTGCTCTGCGCTGAGGACGCCAAGCGCGCCGTGCTGGAGCAGGACGAAGCCGTGAAAATCTTCGAGGACGTGAAGCGCGACGCGCAGACGATTCTCTCGCGCCTCGGCAAGCTGCCGCACCGGAACATCCAGCTCATCCTCGAAGCCAAGCCCAAGCTGGACAAGACCGGCGGCAACGTCATCTCTCGCCACGAGGACAGTTTGCTCATGGGCCTCACGCGCAGCCGTTGCGACGGCGGCGAATGTCAGCACACGATTTATTTACTCCACGGTTTGACGCGCGAACGCCTCGCCGTAGTCGCGGCGCACGAGTACGGTCACGCGTGGCTGCACGAGAACGTGACGCGCAAGATGAATCAGGACGCCGTGGAAGGTTTCTGCGACTGGCTCTCGTACCAGGTCATCAAGGACAAGCCGATGACGGGCGAGATGAAGGTGCTGCTGGCGAGCGATTACAGCCAGGGGCAGTTGCAGGCCTTCCTCGCGGCGGAAAAGCAGCACTCGTTTTATCGCGTGATGCAGTGGGTGAAGTCGGGCGTCGAGCCGGCGGTGGACGAGCAGCACTTGGAACGGATTCTCCAATTGCGCGAACCGGCGGCCGCAGAAGCTGAACCCGCGTTTGCCTTCGCCACCGCCGCCCCGCTCCGCGCGGCCCCCACCAATCTCGTGCTCAAAGGATTGTCCGGCACGAAGACGCGCCGCTTCGCCTTGATCAACGACAGCACTTTTGCGCTGCATGAAAAGGGCAAGGTGCGGCTCGGCGAAAGCAACTTGGTACTAACGTGCCAAGAAATTCGCGACGACGCCGTAGTAGTGCAGGTCGCGGGAGAGAGCGCCGCGCGCACGCTGAAGATTGATACGACGCGCTGAGACGCGCGGTGAAAATGTTCGGGCTGCGAACATTCCGTCCGTCCTTTTCAGCCTTTCAGGATTCAGCTTTCAGCTTTTCCCTAAATCACCGTCCCGTGCGGCACCACGCCGTTCTTCGGGATGATCACGATGCCGTCGCGGATGAAGTAGAGCGGATGATCCACGTTCTCGGGCTTGCCCTTGGGCGAGATGGTCACGTTGTTTCCGATGCGCGCGTTCTTATCAATGATGGCATTCTCCACGCGCGTGTTGTCGCCGATGCCGATGCGCGGCTGGCCCACCGCCTCGTGTTCAGCAATGGAGGTGGCGGACTCGTAGTAGTCGCTGCCCAGCATGATCGTGCGGTTCAAATGCGTCCCGGGACTGAGGATGCTGCGGATGCCGATGATGGACTGGTGAATCTCCGCGTGATTGATGATGCAGCCATCCGAGATGATCGCGTGATCAATCTGCGCGCCGTTGATCTTCGAGGCGGGCAGCCAGCGCGGGCGGCTGAAGATGGGCGCAGTCATGTCGAAGAAGTTGAAGCGCGGCAGCTCGGACGTGATGTCCAAGTTCGCCTCGAAGAACGCGCGGATCGTCCCGATGTCCTCCCAGTAGCCTTGAAACACGTACGACGAAACGTGGTGTGTGCCAATCGCGCCGGGGATGATGTGCTTGCCGAAATCGGTGTGCGTGTTGTCGAGCAGCTTGAGCAGCACGTCGCGATTAAAAATGTAAATACCCATCGAGGCGAGCAACAGATCTTCCGCGCCGCCTTCGATTTCCAAGAAGTCATACATGTCGCGCGGGATGACGAGTCCATCCTGTTCGCTCTTCTCCTTCGGCTTCTCGACGAAGTGCGTGATGCGCCGCTCGCGATCAATCTGCATGATGCCCAGCCCCGCCGCCTCCGCGCGCTTCACCGGGATGGTCGCGATGGTCAGGTCCGCCTCCGACTCCATGTGCTGGCGGATCATCTTGCGGAAATCCATCCGGTAAAGCTGGTCGCCGCTCAGGATGAGCACGTAATCGAAATCGTGATTGAGCAGGTGAACAAGATTCTTTCGCACCGCGTCCGCCGTGCCTTGATACCAGGACGTGTCGGAGAAAGTTTGTTCCGCCGCGAGCACCTCGACGAAGCCGCTGGAGAACTGGTCGAACTTGTAGCTCTGCGAAACGTGGCGATGCAGCGAGGCGCTGTTGAACTGCGTGAGCAGGTAGATGCGCTTGAGGTCGGAGTTGATGCAGTTCGAGATCGGGATGTCCACGATACGGTACTTGCCCGCGAGCGGCACAGCCGGCTTGGCACGTTCCTTGGTCAGCGGGAAAAGCCGCGTGCCCGCGCCTCCGCCCATGATGACGGAGAGGACGTTGCTGGTGTTGGGGGACATTCTGGCGGTGCCTTGTGTTGCTTTGGCCATAAAGAAAAATGTGTTTGCGCCTGGGGCGCGGTTGCGTTGTTGCGCGGAGCCTATCGCTGCGCGCGCGGGGAGCAAAACTAAAATTGTTTTTTGGAATTTTGGCGAAGCCGCCCTGAATTGTTTTGACTAATCGCCGCGCGGATGGCCTGTAGCCGGGACATGAAACAATTGATGAAACTTGGAACTCAAACTCGTCTCAAAAACTTCGCCGCCTCCCTCAGCCTCGCCGTGTTGCTCGCGCTGACCGCCGCTGCGTCCGCGCAATCCATGAAGCTGGAATCCGGCACGCTGGATTTCCTCAAAGGCCAGACGGCCCTGAACGTGGAATATGTTTATGACGGCCTGACCGTGGGCAAAGAAACCGAGCAGGCCTACATGGACAAGCGCATGGGCGAGGCCAACAAAAAGGAAGCAGGCACCGGCGACAAGTGGAAGGCCGGCTGGATCGGCGGACGCGAAAAACGCTTCGAGCCGAAATTCGAGGAACTGTTGAACAAGCAGTGGGAGAAGAAGGGCGTGAAAGCCGGCAAAAACCCGGACGCGAAATACACGCTCGTGCTGAAGACGACGAATCTTGACCCCGGCTGGAACGTGGGCGTGATGCGCTCCCCCGCCTCGGTCAGCACGGAAGCACATTTCTTCGACACGAAGGATCGCAGCAAGGCACTCGCAGTCATCAGCATTCAGAAAGCGCCGGGGCGCGACGCGATGGGCTACGACTTCGACGCGACCTACCGGATGCAGGAAGGCTACGCGAAGACGGGCAAGGAACTCGGATCATTCCTGCTCAAGAAGGCTTTGAAGTAGCGGTCACGTCCCGCCGCCCGGACACCGGCCGGCCGGTGGAGGAAAATGGTGCGCGGTGGAGGTTTCGAACCTCCGACCCCTACCGTGTCAAGGTAATGCTCTACCACTGAGCTAACCGCGCACTAAAAAGCGGAGACGCATTTCGCCAGACGACACCGGTGATGGCAAGCGAAGAAATTACGGAGCGCGGACATTCCTGTCCGCAGCAACGTGCGAACGACGAGCGGTGTGGACGTGATTGAACCTGTCTGAGTTCTTGGCTTGCTGCGGGCTGGAAAGCCCGCGCTCCATCCGCCTTTCCTCTTGCCTCGCGAAACCGTTCTGGGATTTTACCCGCCGCTTTATGGGAAAAATTCAACGCGCTCTGCTCTCCGTCTCGGATAAAACCGGACTCATCGAATTCGCCCGCGTCCTGGTCGCCGCCAATGTGGAACTCATCTCCACCGGCGGCACCGCCAAGGCCCTCCGCGACGCCGGGCTGCCGGTGCAGGACATCAGCGCCCACACCGGCTTTCCCGAGATGATGGACGGGCGCGTGAAGACGCTGCATCCGAAGATTCACGGCGGGCTGCTCTACATTCGCGGGAACGCCGCGCACGAAGCCGCCGCCGCCGAGCACCACATCGCGCCCATCGATCTCGTGGTGGTGAATCTCTATCCCTTCGAGCAGACGGTCGCGAAGCCGAACGTGGCGCTGCACGACGCGATTGAGAACATTGACATCGGCGGCCCCTCCATGCTCCGCAGCGCGGCGAAGAATCATGACAGCGTGACGGTGATCGTGGATCCCGCCGACTACGCGCCGGTGGCCGAACAAGTCCAGACTAGCGGCGAGACCACGCTCGCCCTGCGGCGCGCGCTGGCGGCGAAAGTCTTCGCGCGCACGGCGGCTTACGACGGGGCGATTGCCACGCATCTCAGCAAAGAATTTTCCACGCCCGGCACGCCAATCCCGGTGCTGACCATCAGCGCGTCGCTGGCCCAGCCGCTGCGCTACGGCGAGAACCCGCACCAGGCCGCCAGCCTCTACGGCAAATTCAACGACTACTTCCAGCAGCTCCACGGCAAGGAGCTTTCTTACAACAACATTCTCGACCTCACGGCGGCGGAGAACTTGATCGAGGAATTCAGCGGCGACGCGCCCACGCTAGCCATTCTCAAGCACACCAATCCCTGCGGCGTCGGCCAGGGCGCGAGTTTGCGCGAGGCTTGGGATCGTGCTTACGCCACGGACAAGCAGGCCCCGTTCGGCGGCATCATCACCGTGAACCGGACGCTCGACGCCGCGTGCGCGGAGGCCATCGCGGAAATTTTCAGCGAAGTGATCATCGCGCCGGACTTCGCACCGGACGCGCTGGCCATTCTCCAGAAGAAGAAAAACTTGCGCCTGCTCAAGGTGCTCAAGCCGATGCGCCAGTCGAAGTTCAGCGACATTCGCGGCGTGGGCGCGGATTCCTTTCTCGTGCAGGATCGCGATTTGAAAGTGACGACCGCCGCTGATGTGAAAGTGGTGACACAGCGGAAACCCACCGACGCCGAGATGCAGTCCATGCTCTTCGGCTGGCGCGTGGTGAAGCATGTGAAGTCGAACGCCATCGTGTACTGCGGCGCGGGCCGCACGCTCGGCATCGGCGCGGGCCAGATGAGCCGCGTGGACTCCAGCCGCATCGCGGTGTGGAAAGCCGGCGAGGTGAAACTTTCCCTGCAAGGTTCCGTGGTGTGCAGCGACGCGTTCTTCCCGTTCGCGGACGGTTTGATCGCCGCCGCCGAAGCGGGCGCGACCGCCGCCATCCAGCCCGGCGGCTCGATGCGCGACGCGGAAGTAATCGCGGCGGCGGACGCGCGCGGCGTGGCGATGGTCTTCACCGGCGCGCGCCATTTTCGACATTGAGTGGTCGCGCCCGGGAGCGTCGGCGCGAAGACGAGCAGGGGCCGGAAACGCGCCGGCTGGAAGCCTCGCTCCCAGGTGCGGCCGGCCTTCGCACCTTCCAATTTCAACCGCAGCATCAGACTGCGCCACCCGCCCTGCCCTTTTACATCTTGCGGCTTGAATCCACGAGGCGTTCAGGCAGCGTAGGGCCGCTTTCTCCTGTGTTGCCCAAAGCTATGAACAAACGGTCTGTCTCCGCGCTTCTTCTCGCGTGCCTTTTTGCGCTGCCCGCTGTCGCCGCCGAGGTCGTCATCCACGAAATCATGTATCACCCGCCGCACACCACCGCTGAGGCGGAGGACACGGGGCGCGAGTGGATCGAACTCTTCAATCGCGGCACCAACGCCGTGAGCCTCGACGGCTGGCGGCTGACGCGCGGCGTGGAATTTACTTTCACGAACGTGACGCTGCCCGCCGGCGGCTATCTCGTGGTGGCGGCGAATCGCACGAACTTTCTCGCCGCCTATCCCGGCGTGACCAACGTGGTCGGCGACTGGACGGGACGGCTCGCGAACTCCGAGGACAACCTCAGCCTCCTCAACAGCGCGGGCGAAGAAGTGACCTCCGTCCACTACGCCGACAGCGGTGAGTGGGCCGTGCGCGCGCGGCTCTCGGCGGACACGGTCGGCCTGCGCGGCTGGGACTGGCTCGCGCCACACGATGGCGGCGGGAACACGCTGGAGTTGATCAACTCCGCGCGCCCGAATGACCTCGCACAAAACTGGTCGGCCAGCACCGGCGTGGGCGGCACGCCCGGCGCGAGCAATTCTGTGTTCGAGACGAACAGCGCGCCCTTCATCAGCCGCGTGGCGAATTTTCCGCTCGTCCCGCGCTCGACCGACGCCGTGAACATCACCGCGCGCATCGAGGACGAACTCACCACCGGACTCTCCGTCACCCTGTTCTACCGCAACGCCTCCTCCGCCTCGCCGCCCGCGTTCAGTTCGCTCACGATGTTTGACGACGGCGCGCACGCCGATGATCTCGCGGGCGACGGTCTGTTCGGCGCGACCATTCCAGCGGCAGCGAACAACGCGGTCATTGAGTATTACATCTCCGCCACCGACAGCGGCGCGCGCACCCGCCTGTGGCCCGCGCCTGCGCGCAACGCACCCGATCTCGGCGGCGCGATTCTGCCGCAGACCAGCGGTGCGAACGCGGTCTATCAGGTGGACAACACGACCTATTCCGGCACGCAGCCTTACTACCGGATGATCATGACGGAGGCGGAGCGCGCGTTTCTCGCCAGCATCACCGGCAGTTTGCGCGACAGCGACATGGGCGCGAACGGCACGTTCGTCTCCGTGGATCCGAACGGCACCGAGCAGCATCATCGCACGGGCTTTCGCCGGCGCGGCGCGGGCAGCCGGGGCGCGGCCATTCCCAATTACCGCGCGAGCTTCGCCGCCGATGATCGTTGGAAGGGGCTGACGGCGATCAATTTGAACTCGCAATACCCGCATTCCCAAATCGCCGGCGCGGCGCTCGCGGCGCTCGCAGGCTTGCAGGCGGAATACCAGAAGCCAGTGCAAGTGCGCGTGAACAACGTGAACCTGCTCGGGGCCAATTCCTACGCGCAGCAGGAAGTGCCGGATGGTGATTACGCGAACCGCCATTTTCCGAACGACGCGAACGGCAACCTCTATCGCGGCTCCATCGGCGCGCACACCGCCACGCTCGCCTACCTCGGCACCGATCCGAACAGCTACCTGAACGCCGGCTACCGTAAGACCTCGAACGGCGCGGAGTATGATTGGAGCGATTTGATTAATCTCACGGCCGTGTTGAACAACACGCCAGACGTGGACTATGCCGAAGCCGTTTCCACGCGCGTGAACGTGCAGGCCTGGATGAACTACTTCGCCACCTTCTCGCTGCTGGAGAGTCGCGAGACGAGTCTCGGCACCGGCAGCGGCGACGACTTCGGCATGTATCGCGGCGTCTTCGACACGCGCTTTCTTTTGCTCGGCCACGACTTCGACACCGTGCTCGGCCAGGGCGACACGGCGGGCAACGTGAACTCTGACGTCTTCCGCGCCACCGCCGTCGCGTCGGTCAACCGCTTCCTGAAGTTTGCCGACTTCGCGCCGCAATACTTCCGCACGCTCACGAATCTCATGGCGACCGCGTTCGCGCCGCCCACGGTCAGCGCAACACTCGATCAACACCTCGGCAGTTGGGTCAGCGCGGGCGTGATCGCGAACATGAAAAACTTTTCGTCGAACCGCAACGCGGGCGTGCGCGCGCAGATCCCACTGGCTCTCACCGTCAATCATGCGCTCGCCGTGCAAGGCGGCTACCCGCGCTCGACCACGGCCTCCATCGCGCTCTCCGGCCGCGCCAACGCCATCGAGACGCGCTCCGTGCTGGTCAACGGTTCGCCCGCCACCTGGACGGCCTGGACGGCGAGTTGGTCCGGCTCTGTCACGCTCCGCCCCGGCATCAACCGCGTCCTCGTGCAGTCGCTCGACGCGAACGGGCGCGAGTTCGAGCGCGCCTTCCTCGACGTATGGTATGACACCGGCACCACCACCGACGTGAGCGGCATCCTCAGCGGCACCGTGACGTGGACCGCGGCGGGCGGGCCTTATCAAATCACCGGGCCGCTCACCGTGGTCGAGGACGCGCATCTCATCATCGAGCCGGGCACCACGGTCTATGTCGCGCCGGGCGCGACGCTCACCGTGGACACCGACACCGCGCGCATCGTGGCGGAAGGCACCGAGACGCAGCGCATCCGCATCGGGCGCAATCCGCTCGTCGCCGGCAACTGGGGCAGCCTCAACCTGCTGGATGCCCTCGGCGACAACCGCTTTAGCTATGTCGATTTTGACTCGTCCGGCGGCACGACCGTCGGCAGCCACACCGCGCAGATTCACGTCAACCGCTCGCGCGTCTTCTTCAGCCACTGCACCTGGCCCGCGACGCCCGCCGTGCAATACATCTCCTTCGATGCGTCGTCGTTCATCGTCGAGCATTGCGTCTTCCCCACGTATCCCGCGCCCGTGCCGGCCAGCGACGGGCAGCCGGAAATGTTGCATGGCGTGAACGGCGTGCGCGCGGGCGGCTACGGCATCTTCCGCGACAACTATTTCGGCCACACCTGGGGCTTCAACGACACCATTGATTTCACCGGCGGCCATCGCCCCGGCGCGGTGCTGCAAATCATCGGCAACATCTTCGACGGCGCGGGCGACGATCATCTCGACCTCGACAGCACCGACGCGTGGATTGAAGGCAACGTCTTCCTGCACGCGCACCGCGACCCGGCGCGCACCGACAACCCGCTCGACACGGCCAGCGCCATCTCGGGCGGCGTGGACACGCTGGGGCAGAACTGTGACTGGACCATCATCAACAACATTTTCTACGACGTGGATCACGTCTTCCTGAACAAAGGAAATTCAACCTCGGTCGGCTACGCGGGCGGGCGCGTGGCGTTTCTCTACAACACCGTGTCGCACGTCGCGCGCGAGAACAGCGGCACGCCCGCGAACCAGATTTCCGTCTTCAACTGGGCGGACAACAACATCGTCCTGCCGCACCCGGACATCGGCGCGGGCCTGTATGCGGCGCACAACATTTTTCACGACGTCACGACGCTGCAACGCTTCTACAACCCCGCGAACCTGAACGTGATTTTCGAGAACAACCTTTTCCCGCCCGCACTTCAGGGCACGACGAACGGCTGGAACGGCCCCGGCGCGGGCAACCGCTACCTCGACCCGCGCCTGAACCTTGCCGCGCTCACCGGCGTGGCGGTCTCGAACGCCACGGCGGCGCAAGTGCGGCAGGCGTTTCAACTGATCTCCGGTTCACCGGCGCTCGGCGCAGGATTCGGCGCGCGCCACATCGGCGGTTTGAATCCGCCCGGCATCGCCATCAACGCGCCCACCGGAACGAACACGTCTTCGAGCGCCACGGTCACGTTCGGCCCCGGCGGCATTTTCAACTGGGGCACCAACACCGCGCAGCCCTTCGGCTGGACGGCCTTCCGCTGGAAGCTCGACAACGGCCCGTGGAGCGCGGTCATTCCCGTGACGAATTTCCCGCCGTTCACGAACCTTCCGTCCATCGCGTTGAGCAATCTCGGAAACGGCCCGCACACCGTCTTCGCCGTGGGCCGCAATGACGTGGGCTTTTTCCAGGACGACCTGTTCGTCTATCCGACCAACTCCTCGTTCGCCTCGAACATCACCGCGTCGCGCACCTGGATCGTGGACACGAATCTCAACCGGCTCATCATCAGCGAAGTGCTGGCGAACAACGGCGAGGCCGTGCCGCTCGCGGGAGGATTTCCTGACCTGATCGAATTGCAGAACGCCGGCACCAAGCCCGTGGTGCTCGACGGCATGAGCCTCACCGACGACCCGCTCGTGCCGCGCAAGTATGTTTTCCCCGCCGGCACCACGCTCGCGCCCGGCGCGTTCCTCGTGCTCATCGCGGCCAGCGGCGAGGCGGCAGGCCAGACCTTCCTCGGCTTCAGTCTCCGCGACACCGGCGAAGGCGTGTATCTCTACGACGCGCCGATCAGCGGCGGCGGCGTGCGCGACTCGGTGGTCTTCGGCTGGCAGTTGCCCGCCCGCTCCATCGGACGTCTCGCGGATGGAACGTGGGCGCTGAACGTGCCGACCTTTGGTACGGAGAACGTCGTGCAGCCTGTCGGCGATGCGTCGCGTTTGAAAATCAACGAATGGCTCTCCGCCGCCGGCGGCATTTTCCAAAGCGACTTCATCGAACTGTTCAATCCCGACCCGCTGCCCGTCGCGCTCGGCGGTCTTGCGCTCTCGCACATTCCGCAAAGCACGCCGCTGGAGAGTCCGATTGCGCCGCTCAGTTTCATCGCGGGCGGCGGCTGGCGCGCATTCCTCGCGGATGAAGATTCTTCAGCGGGCGCGGATCATGTGAACTTCAAACTCTCGGCGGAAGGCGGCTGGATTTCCCTCGCGCGCGCCGACGGCGTGCTGATCGACATGATTGTTTATCAGACGCAGGTGCCGGATGTGTCGCAGGGCCGCAGCCCGGACGGCACGGCGTTTTACGTGTCGTTCACGCAACCCACGCCCGGCGCGGGCAACCCCGGCGAGACCATCACCATCACGCCGATCAACACCACCATCATCCCGCTCACGCACCCGTGGCGCATGGAGGCGTCGGGCATTGACTTCGGCACGGCGTGGCGCGCGACGAATTACAACGACGCGTCGTGGACGCTCGGCAACGCGCTCTTCTTCGGCTCGACCGACGGCGCGAACCCGCCCATCCCGACCGGCACCACCATCCCGCTCGCCACGCCGCGCCAGACCACGGTTTATTTCCGCAGCTCGTTTGTCTTCAACGGCCCGACCAACGGCGTGAGCTTCGTCCTCTCACACATCCTCGATGACGGCTGCGTGCTCTTCCTGAACGGCGTGGAAATTTTCCGCTACAACTTCGACGTGGGCGTGAACGTGGTCTATGCCACCCGCCCGGCGGCGGTCAGCGGCACGGCGACGATCATCAGCGGCATTCCGGTCACGCTGCCGAACTTGATCCAAGGCACGAACTACTTCGCCATCGAAGTTCACCAAAACAGCGCGACCAGCAGCGACATGGCGATGGCCGTCGGCCTGGATTCGCAACGCTTCGTGACCAACTTCGTCAACACGCCCGTCGTGCTCAACGAGGTCTTCACCAAGAACCAGTCCTTCACGAACGTGAACGGAAAAATCACGGACTGGGTCGAGCTGTTCAATCCCTCGACCAACCTCGTGGACATTTCCGACCTCAGCCTCACGGATGATTTGAGCCGCCCGCGCCGCTGGGTCTTCCCGCAAGGCGCGGCCATTCCGCCCGGCGGCTACTACGTCGTGGAGTTCGATGACTCGGAACCGTATTCGCCCTTCAACGCCGGCTTCGAACTCAGCGCAGACAGCGGCGCAATTTATTTGTTCCACCGTCCGTCCGTCGGCGGCGCGCTGCTCGATGGCGTGGTCTATGGCGTGCAAGTCGGCGACCTCGCGCTGGGCCGCGCCACGCCGGGGCAGAACAGTTCGTGGACGCTCACTGCGCCGACGCGCGGCTCCGCCAACGTCACCGTGCCGCTCGGCGATCCGACCGCGCTGCGGATCAACGAGTGGCTGCCGAATCCCCCCGCCGGTGAGGATGACTGGTTCGAGTTGTTCAACCCCGGTTCCCTGCCCGTCTCGCTCACCGGATTGTATCTCACCGATGATCAGTCGAATCCGTTGAAGCATTCCATCCGCGCGCTGTCGTTCCTCGGCGCGGGACCGGAGGCGTGGCTTCAGTTCATCGCGGATAACAACACAGCGGCGGGCGGCGATCACGTCGGCTTCCAACTCGCCGCCACCGAGGGCATCGGACTGTATCGCGTGAACGGCGTGGTCCTTTCGACCGTGGACGTGATCACCTACACGAACGCGCAGTCCGGCGTGTCCTACGGACGCCTGCCCGATGGCGCGACGAACTTCGTCGCCTTCCCCGACACCGCCTCGCCCGAGGAGGCGAACTGGCTCCCGCTCGCGAACAGCGTCGTCATCAGCGAAGCCCTGACGCGCGCCACGCTGCCGCTGACGCAGGCGATTGAATTGCGGAATCCCGGCGACGTGGACGTGGCGGTGGGCGGCTGGTTCCTGAGCAATGCGCGGAAAGATTTGCCGCGGTTTCAAATTCCGCCCGGCACCATCATCCCGGCGCGCGGCTTCATCCCATTCCACGAGGCGCAGTTCAATCCCACGGCGGACGACGTGCCGCCGGGCTTTGCGCTCAACAGTTATCAGGATGACGAAATCATTCTCAGCGTCGCGGACGCGAACGGCGCGCTCACCG
>JANNGC010000326.1:0-11945 GCA_031380445.1 Pedosphaera sp. | reverse complement strand
GACGAGACCGATCACCGGAAACTAGACGAGACGCATCTTGTTGGCAGCGCCGCCGCGTTTCCGCTAGAACCAGCGCGCATGATCATCAGCCGGACACCGTTGCGCATGAGTTTCGTCGGGGGCGGGAGCGATTTGCCGTCGTTCTACCGCCGGTTTGGCGGCGCGGTCGTGTCCACGGCCATCAGCAAGTTTGTCTATCTCACCCTCAACGAGAAGTTCGACCATCGCATCCGCGTCTCCTACTCGCGCACCGAGGAGGCGGACACCGTGGCCGAGATTCAACATCCGCTCGTGCGCGAATCGCTCGCGCTGCTCAAGGTGGACGGCGGATTGGAAATCACCTCCATCGCGGACATCCCGTCGAAGGGTTCCGGACTCGGCTCGTCAAGCGCGTTCACCGTGGGATTGTTGAATGCGCTGCACGCCTTCGCCGGGCGCGCGGTCGGCGCGGAGCAACTAGCGAAGGAATCCTGCGCCATCGAGATCGAGCGTTGCGGCGAACCCATCGGCAAGCAGGACCAATACGCCGCGGCGTTCGGCGGGTTTAATTTCATCAGCTTCCACGAAGACGACTCCGTGACCGTGGAACCCATCGTGTGCCAGCCGCCGACGCTCGCGCAGTTGCAGCAGAACACGATTGTCTTCTACACCGGCATCTCGCGCAGCGCGTCGGCGGTGTTGAAGAACCAGCAGGAGGCCGTGGCCTCCAGCACGGCGAAGCAGGACACGCTCAAGCGCATGGTGCAGCTCGCGCGCGATCTGCGTGTGGAACTCCAGAAGGACAACCTCTCCGCGTTCGGCGAAATTCTGCACGAAGGCTGGGAACTGAAACGCAGCCTCACTGCCGAGATCAGCAGCGGCGAAATTGACGCGTGGTATGCCGCCGCGCGCGGCGCGGGCGCGACTGGCGGCAAACTCCTCGGGGCCGGCAGCGGCGGCTTCCTCATGTTCTACGCTCCACAGGAAAGGCACGCCGCCATCGCGTCGGCCTTGCCCGGCCTGCGGCCGATGCCCATGCACTTCGAGAGCGAAGGCAGCAAGATCATCTTCGTCCACGAGTGACGGAATAACTGGCGCCGGTAGGGACGCTCGGCCGTGCGTCTCTATCCGCGTGGGGCGCGGGAGGATGCTGGAAGAATGGAAGCACCCGGTCGCGGAGCGCCGCTGGCCGGTGGGACGGGAGAGTTCAGCCGTCGCTCCGCGACGGATTTCTGGACAGAGAGGACCGTGGCTGAAGTCCACGGCTTGAGTCCGTGTCGGTTGGGCGGACAGCCTTGGGCCGTGTGGCACGGCGACAGCACCAAGAACGAAACAGCCACCACCACACCGACCACCGAGGCTGCCGCCAAGCGCAGGCGGTGCCCGGACACTGGAGCGTGAAGAACCAGTTTCCGCAAACCAAGCTTTGCGCGAATAAGTCCGTCCGTTAAAATGTCTGCATTCTCCGAGACAGATTTATGAAGAGCCTTAGAAGTCATGGCGGTTGGATCACCTGCGTTGTCGCCGGTGAAATTCTCGCGGCGGTTTTGCCCGCGCGCGCGGCGGACAAGATTCAGTTCAATCGCGACGTGCGGCCCATCCTCGCGGACAACTGCTTCGCCTGCCACGGGCCGGACAGCAATCATCGCAAGGCCGGCCTGCGCCTCGACACGAAGGAAGGTTTCTTCGAGAAAACTCCGAAGCACGAGCCGACGGTGGTGCCGGGCAGCCTGGCGAAGAGCGAACTCTGGCTGCGCATCACCACCACGAATCTCGACGACAAGATGCCGCCGGAGGATTCGCACAAGTCGCTCAAGCCCGAGCAAATCGAGACGCTGCGGAAATGGATTCTCGCCGGTGCGCCGTGGGAAGGGCATTGGTCGTTCATCAAGCCGGAGCGGCCGCCGGTGCCTTCAAAGTTCAAAGTTCAAAGTTCAAAGTTCAAAGTTCAGAACCCCATCGACGCCTTCGTCCTCGCGAAGTTGCAGGAGAAGGGACTGAAGCCAAACCCCGAAGCCGACCAGCGCACCTTGCTGCGCCGCGTGACGCTGGATCTCACCGGCCTGCCGCCGACGCCGGAGGAAGTCACCGCGTTTCTGAATGACAAATCTCCCGACGCCTACG
The DNA here is from genome assembly GCA_031380445.1 of Pedosphaera sp. Taxonomy (GTDB): domain Bacteria; phylum Verrucomicrobiota; class Verrucomicrobiia; order Limisphaerales; family SIBH01; genus JANNGC01. Next base: position 9,842 of record JANNGC010000326.1, on the reverse strand, counting down.
CGAAGGTCGTGAAGCGTCTGCTCGCGTCGGCGCGCTACGGCGAGCATCGCGCGCGCTACTGGCTCGACGCGGCGCGTTATGCCGACACCCACGGTCTGCACTTCGACAACTACCGCGAGATGTGGCCGTATCGCGACTGGGTGATCAAGGCGTTGAGCCAGAACATGCCGTTTGATCGCTTCACGCTGATGCAACTCGCCGGGGATTTGTTGTCCGAGGAGGAAGTGGATGCGCTCATCGCCACGGGTTTTCAGCGGTGCAACATCACGACGAACGAAGGCGGGACGATTGATGAGGAGAATTTGGCGAACTACGCCAACGACCGCGTGAGCACGTTCAGTTGGGTCTATCTCGGGCTGACAATGAACTGCGCGGCGTGCCACGACCACAAGTTCGATCCCATCTTGCAGAAGGATTTTTATTCGATGGCCGCGTACTTCCGCAACACCGTGCAGCCGGCGAAGGACGGCAACTCAAAGGATTCGACGCCGAGCCTGCTGGTGCCGCAGACGCCGGAGGATGCGCAACGCTGGAAGGCGTTGCCGGGCGAAATGGTTTCCGCCAAGGGTGCGGTGGAGCAGCGGCGCAAGGACGCGCCGGCGGATTTCGCCGCGTGGGCGCAGGGCGCGCAGGCGGGTGAGTTTGCGAAGGAAATTCCCACGGACAAACTGCTCGTGCATCTGCTGCTGAACGAAGGGCAGAGCAACGTGGTGCGCGGCCTCGCGAGGACGAACGGCGAGTTCACCGCGTCGGGCGCGCTGGACTGGACGGGGGGCGGACGCTACGGGCTGGCTCCGAAGCTGAAGAAGGGCGCGAATTTCAATCTCGGCGATGTCGCGAACTTTGAACGCACCAATCAGTTCAGCTACGGCGCGTGGGTGCGCATCTCGACGCCTGGCACGTTCGGCCCGCTCATCGCGCGCATGGACGAGACGAACAGTTTTCGCGGCTGGGATTTGACGCAGACGGGGAAAAAAGTGGGCATCCACTTCGTGAGCAAGTGGCCGGATGACGCGCTCAAGGTGGAGACGAAGGATGAGGTGCTGAAGCCCGGCGTGTGGCAGCACTTCTTCGTGACCTACGACGGCAGCTCGAAGGCCAAGGGCGTGAAGCTGTATGTGGACGGCGTGTCTGTGGCGGTGAAGGTGGACAAGGACGCGCTCAAGTCCACGATTCGCAGCGAGACGCCGTTGCGCGTCGGGCAGCGGAGCAAGGATCAGATTCTGGAGGACGGACGGTTGCAGGATGTCCGAATCTACGAGCGTCGGCTGGCAACCAATGAAGTGGCCGCGCTGGCGAACATCGCGCCGCTGCAATACGTCCTCAGCATCCCCGCCGACCAGCGGACGAAGGAGCAGAATGCGTCGCTGTTTGAATCGTGGCTGACCACGCGCGATGCAGTGTTTGTCGAACGCGCGAAGCAGTTCGCGGCGTTGAATGGTGAGCAGACGGCCATCAAGGCGCGCAATCCCGTGACGCATGTTCAACGTGAGAAAACCAACTCCATGCCGATGGCCTTCGTGCTCTTCCGCGGCGCCTACGACAAGCAGAAGGAGCAGGTGACGGCGGGCGTGCCCGGCGTGCTGCATCAGATGCCCGCGAACGCGCCGACGAACCGGCTCGGCCTCGCGCAGTGGGTCAGTTCGCCGGACAACCCGCTCACTGCCCGCGTGACGGTGAACCGTTTCTGGTCGGAGCTTTTCGGCACGGGTCTCGTGAAAACGTCAGAGGACTTCGGCATCACCGGCGACGCGCCGGCGAATCAGGAATTGCTCGACTGGCTGGCGGTGGAGTTTCGCGAGAGCGGCTGGGACATGAAGCGCCTGTTCGAGCTGATGGTCATGTCGTCCGCCTACCGGCAGAGCGCCGAGACCACACCGGAGAAATTGGAGAAAGACCCGGCCAATCGCCTGCTCAGTCGCGGGCCGCGTTTCCGCATGGATGCGGAAATGATTCGGGACTACGCGCTGGCCACGAGTGATTTGCTGGTCGCGAAAATCGGCGGCGCTCCGGTAAAGCCGTATCAGCCCGACGGCGTGTGGGAAGCCGTGGCGATGCCGGAGAGCAACACCAAGAAATACAAGGCCGACACCGGCGAAGGGCTTTACCGCCGCAGCATGTACACCTTCTGGAAGCGCGCCGCGCCTCCGGCCACGATGGATATTTTCAACGCGCCGAGCCGCGAGGTCTGCTCCGTGCGCCGCGAGCGCACGAACACGCCGCTGCAAGCTCTCGCCACGTTGAACGATCCGCAGTTCCTCGAAGCCGCGCGGCATCTCGCGCAAGTCGCGCTGCTGGGCACGCGCAAGGAAGAGGACGCGTTGCAGGCGATGGCCGAGCGCGTGTTGAGCCGCCCGCTCACGTCGAAGGAACTCGGCATCGTCAAGCGCACGTTGCAGGAGATGCAGGCGTTCTACGCGCAAGACGCCGAGACCGCGAAGCAGTTCCTCACGGTCGGTGAATCCAAACCGTCCGACAAAATTCCCGCGCCGCAGCTCGCCGCCATGACGATGGTGGCGAACCAGTTGATGAACCTCGACGAGGCGCTCAACAAGTAATCTCAACTTTCAGACACCATGAGCTTGTTCCAAGAATTTCAAACTCTCGAAACCCGCCGGCAGTTCTTCGCGCGGGGCAAGAACGTCCTCGGCTACGCCGCGCTCGGTTCGTTGCTAGGCGGCACGATGAATTTGTGGGGCGAGAACACGCCCGCCGGCACCGCGCTGCCCGGCCTGCCGCACTTTCCGCCCAAGGTGAAGAACATCATCTACCTGCACATGGTCGGCGGTCCGTCGCAGATGGATCTCTACGATTACAAGCCGGGGATGAAGGAGTGGTACGACAAAGACCTCCCCGAGTCCGTGCGCGCGGGGCAGCGGCTTACGACGATGACCTCGGGGCAAAAGCGTTTCCCCATCGCGCCGTCGAAGTACGAGTTCAAGCAAGCAGGCCAGTGCGGTTTGTGGATGAACCAGGGGCTGCTTCCGTACACCTCGAAGTGCGTGGACGACATGGCGTTCATCCGCTCGATGCACACTGAGGCCATCAATCACGAGCCGGCCATCTGCCACATGCAGACCGGCTCGATGGTCAGCGGGCGTCCGTGCATCGGTTCGTGGGTGAGCTACGGGCTGGGATCGTTGAACCAGAATTTGCCGACCTTCGTGGTGCTCGTCGCCGAACCGACGAACAAGGAGCAGATTCAGGCCATCAGCGCGCGCCTCTGGTCCAGCGGATTTCTCTCGGGTGAACACGCGGGCGTTTCGTTCCGTAGCGCGGGTGACCCGGTGCTGTTCATCAACAATCCGAAAGGATTGCCCACCGACCTGCGCCGCAAACAGCTCGACGGGCTGCGCGCGCTCAACGAACTGAACTACAAAAAAGTCGGCGATCCCGAGACGCACACGCGCATCCAGCAATACGAGATGGCGTTCCGCATGCAGTCCAGCGTGCCCGACCTGATGGACGTGAAGGGCGAGCCGGAATCCACGTACAAACTTTACGGGGACGAGGCGAAGAAGCCCGGCACGTTTGCCTTCAACGCGCTGCTTTCGCGCCGGCTCGTCGAGCGCGGTGTGCGCTTTGTGCAGTTGTATCTCAACAACTGGGATCATCACGCGAACGTGAACGCGCGCCTGCCTTTGCAGTGCAAGGACATTGACCAGGCGACCTACGGATTGATCACCGACCTCAAGGCGCGCGGCCTGTGGGACAGCACGCTCATCGTGTGGGGCGGGGAATTTGGCCGCACCATTTACAGCCAGGGCGGTTTGTCGAAAGACAACTACGGGCGCGACCACCACCCGCGCTGCTTCACTATGTGGCTCGCCGGCGGCGGCATCAAAGGCGGCACGATTTACGGCACGACCGACGAGTTCAGCTACAACATCGTGGAGAACCCCGTTCACGTCCGCGATCTGCACGCGACGATTCTGCACCAACTCGGCATTGACCACGCCAAGTTCACCGTGAAGTGGCAGGGGGCCGACATGAAATTGAGCGGCATTGATGCCAGCGCGCAGGTGGTGAAGAGCATTCTCTCCTGACGGCCTCGTGACGTTCCTGACGCCGCCAAGCGGCCGCGCGCCAGCTTGAAGCACGGGTAAAAAAGTGCGCAGGAATCCTTCTGGCGCATTGTCATCATCGGGCGGCGTGCTAGACTGTCGGCCCTGTGGTGAAAAACTTTTTCTTGTGGTTGGCTGTCGCGGTTCTGGCCGGAGTTTCCTCCGGTCGCGCGCAGGAGGTTGTGAACACGAATCACACCGTGGTTCGTTTTGACATTTCCACGGGCGGCCTGCCGTTCGGGAGCCTCGACATCGAGCTGTTTGATCAGGAGAAGCCGGAGACGGTGCAGAACTTCCTGCGCTACGTTTATCGTGGCGCGTATTCCAACCTCGTCATTCATCGCCTGGTGCAGAACTTCGTGCTCCAGGGCGGGAATATAATCGTGACGAATCCCGCCGACACCGGCGCGTTCAGCAGCTACACCGAGGGGCCGAACTACGGGCCGATCACGAACGAATACAGCGTGGGACCGGAACTGAGCAACGTCTTCGGAACCATTGCGATGGCGCGCTTCGACGGAGTGACGAACTCCGCCTCGGGCAACTGGTTTTTCAATCTGGCCGACAATCCCGGACTGGACGCGGTGGACGGCGGCTTCACGGTTTTTGGCCGGGTGGTGAACACCACGGGATCGCTCACGGGGACGAACTTGCTGAACCACTTCAACACGGTGCCGGTGGCGGCGGCGTTCATTGCCAGCACACCGTTGATCGAGCTGCCGGTGTCCGGCACGAACTTGCCCGCCGCCCGCTACGCCGACCTGTTCACGCTCAACGCCAGAATTATCTCGGGGCCGCAACTGCCGGCCCCGCAGCATTCCGTGGTGCGGTTCCACATCAACACCGGCGGGACGAATTTCGGCCTCCTCGACATTGAGCTGTTCGATCAGGAGAAGCCGGAGACGGTGAAGAACTTCCTGCTCTACGTGCACAGCGGCATCTATTCCAATCTGGTGGTCAACCGGTTGGTGCCCGGCTTCGTGCTCCAGGCCGGGCGCGTACGGCTGCGCGATCCGAACACGAATGTGCCGTTCAGCTCTTATGTCCAGGCTGTGAACTGGGGGCCAATCACCAACGAGTACGGCGTCGGCCCGGAACTGGGCAACGATTACGGCACCTTGGCGATGGCCCGCATCGGCGGCGTCACGAACTCTGCGTCCGGGGAATTTTTCTTCAACCTCACGAACAACAGCTCGCTCTTGGACACCAATGACGGCGGGTTCACGGTCTTCGGGCGGGTCATCAATACTTACGACCCGTTCAGCGGGACGAACTTGCTGAACTACTTCAACACCTTCACCAACGGCCGCGGCGTGGGCGCCGCGTTCACCAGCGACCCTTTTGATTATCTGCAAGAGCTGGCCATGAGCACCAATCGCTCGACCGTCCTGGTGCCTGATCTTTTCACGATCCAGTCCGCCGTCATTCAGGGCGTGACGGTGCGGGACGCCACGCCGCCCATCACGACCGTGACCCAGCCGGTCGCGACGAATGGCGTGCCGTTCACAACGACGAACGCGACGATCCGCTTTGCGGGCACGGGCGGGGATAACCAGGCGCTGCACCGGGTGTTCGTGAACGGCCCGCAGGGCCGCATCGTGGCCGACGGTCTCACCAACTGGTCGGCGGACGTGCGGCTCGATCCGGGCACGAACACCTTCCTGGTCTTTGGCATTGATGAGTTTGGCAACCAGTCCACGGTCCAGACGTTGAAGATTTTTTACTCCGTCAAGCTGCCGGTCACGCTGCAATTCGAGGGCAAGGGCAAGACGCTCGGCATCACCAACGGGCAGATCATGGAAGTGGGCGTCACGTATCCGCTCACGGCCACGCCGTCGCCCGGGTATTTTTTTGTGAACTGGCGGGGCAGCGTGCTCGACTCCTATTCGCGCCTGGTTTATTTCACCATGGAGTCCAACGCGACGGTCCTCTGCCGCTTCTCCCGGAACCTGCTGGGCCTGTCGCCGGGACGTTACGACGGCGTGTTCTACAGCGCGACGAACGGTCTCCGCACCACCGCCGGACTCATCTCCCTGACGCTCCGGCCTAATGGCTTTTACTCCGGCCAGCTCCGTCCCCTCGGCGCCAATTACGGCATCCGCGGAATCTTCGGCGCGAACGGCTCGACGCACATCAGAGGGCCGCTCGGCACGAACACCATCAACCTGATCATGGGACTTTACGCCGAGGGCGTCGAAGCCATCGACGCCCGCTATCTCGACGGGAACATTGAAATCAACTTTCGGGACGGAACCTTTCTTTCCGACGCCGCCCTGTGGCGGCAGCAGACCTATGGCCGGACCAATCCCTATCCGCTCGCCGGCCGCTACACGTTCCAGCTTTCGCCGCCCGCCTTGACCAATAACGCGCTGACCGACGGCTTCGGTTTCGGCAGCCTGACCGTGGATACCCTGGGGCGCGTCAAGTGGTCCGCCACGCTCGCCAACCAGGTCGTGCGAAACCGCGCGGGCGCGCTCGTCAATCTGCCGCCGTTGAAAGGCACCGCCACTGTGCTCAAAGGCGACCGTTGGTCGTTCCATTTCCCCTCGCGGGCCGGCGAGGCCCTGGTCGGGGACGCGCGATTTTTCACGAACGGAACTTTCAACGCGGACACGAAATGGTTCTCGCCCGGTCTCACTGGCCAGTTGAATTACGTGAAACTGAACGGCGCACGCTACACGCCGCCGGTGTCCGGCCCGCCTTTCAACTGGACCAACGGCGTGCTCACCATTTCTGGCGCGGGTCTGACGAATCCGATTGTCACCGCCGTGGCGTGGCAGACGAACGGCTCCTTCCTCATCAGTTCCAACCCGCACAACGTCCAGCTCTTCGTGACCAACGCCACGGGCTTCGTCGGCGGCAGCTTCAACCATCCCACGTCGAACACCCTCACCCGGCTGCGCGGCGTGGTGCTCCAGAGCAGCAACAGCGCGGCGGGCTTTGTCCCGCATCTGCCGAAGCACGGGGGCTTCGAGCTGAAGCGCGCGCCGTAGGAATGGATTCGCCAGAGCGCGGGCTTTCCAGACCGCCGCAACGTGAGATGAAGAGCGGGGCCCGCGAGTTCGTGCCCTCTCGCAATTGCGGACGTTGCTGCGGGTTGGAAAACCCGTGCTCCTACTTCACCACCGTCGCACTGGAACGCAGCGGCGCGCGCAGCTTCCGGTAAATCCACGCCTCCAGCGGACGCAGCGGCGGGCCGATCCAGCGGTAGAGAGGCGAGTGAATCACCCGCAGCCGCAGCACCGAGAGGAACATCACCACCGAGCTGCGGACCAGGCTCTGCGTGACCTTCGATCCCACCTTGTCCGTCCAGAAAATCGGCACCTCCACCACGCTCAGGCCCGCGCGCTTGAGCGAGTAGAGCAGGTTCACGTCGAAGGCCAGATCCGCGATGAGCAGTTGGGAATGAATCTTCAGCGCCGCGTCCCGGCGCAGGAGTTTCGCCGGGCATTGCGTGTCCTTGATGCCCATGTTCAGCAGCGACTCGACGATGAAATGAAACCCCCGGCTGATGAACTGGCGCAACGCCGTCTGGCTCTGGTGCAGCACGGACTCCGGCAGCCAGCGCGAACCGATCACGCAGTCCGCGCCCGTGTCGTCCAGCTTGCGGACCAGCGCGTGAAAGGCCTCCGGCGAAGTCGCGCCATCCGCGTCCACATAGCCGATGAGGTCGGCGATGGACGCAAGCTTCAGCCCCTCGATGAGCGCGCCGCCCTTGCCAATCGGGTCGGGAAAATTCAAATGGCGGATGATGGGAAACTCCTTCGCCAGCCGCTGCACAACGCCCAGCGTGTTGTCGCGGCAGCCGTTCAGCACCACGAAGATTTCGCAGCGTCCGGGAAACTCGCGTCCGTAGTATTCGGCATACTCGCGCAGCACGGGCGCGATGCGTTCCTCCTCGTTGTACGCGGGGATGAGGATGAGCAGGCTGTGTCCGGGTGAATTCACGTTCGGCGTTTTGTAGCAGCGGACGGGGCGAGGCTCACGAAATTTTTTCGGCAACGTGCGGTCTAAATTAGTGGGGCAGCCGTCCCCGCTGCCCCCACTAACACGTCAAATCGGCTCGCCCGTCGAGTTCACCACCGCGCGATACTTCTCGATCAGCTTGCGCGTCGTCGGGCCGGGCTGGCCCGTGCCGATGACGCGCCCGTCCACCTTGATCACGGGAATCAGTTCCGCGCCGGTGCCGGTCAGGAAGCATTCGTCCGCGTTGAACACGTCGTAGCGCGTCAGGTTCGGTTCGCTCACTTGCATTCCATCCGCGCGCGCCAAGTCCATGACCGTGCCGCGCGTGATACCGTAGAGCGCGCCCGCCGAAAGCGGCGGCGTGAGCAACTGATTGCCCTTCACGAGAAAGATGTTGTCCGCCGTGCATTCCGCGACGAAGCCCTCGGAGTTCAGCATGATGGCTTCCTCCACGCCCGCGTTGTTCGCCTCGATCTTCGCGAGAATGTTGTTCAGGTAGTTGAGCGACTTGATGGCCGGGTTCAACGCGCTGTGCAGATTCCGCGTCGTCGCCACCGTCACGATGGCCATGCCGTTCTCGTACATCTCCGGCGGATACACTTGGATTTTGTCCGCGATAATGATGACCGAGCCGCGTTTGCACTTGTTCGGGTTCAGTCCCAGCGTGCCCACGCCGCGCGTCACCACGAGCCGGATGTAGCCCTCGCGGAGATTATTCTGGCGGCACGTCTCGACCGTCGCCGCCATCAAGTCCGCGTGGCTCATCGGCAGGTCGAGCAGGATGGCCTTGGCTGAGTAGAACAGGCGGTCAATGTGCTCGCGCAGTTTGAAGACGCGCCCGTTGTAAGCGCGAATGCCCTCGAAGACGCCGTCGCCGTACAGCAGACCGTGATCGAACACGGACACTTTCGCGTCCTGCTCCTCGCAATACTTCCCGTCAATAAACACTTTCATCCGGGCGCGGAAGCTAGGCAAAGGGTCGCGCAGGCGCAATCTGGATTTAACAACTCGACGTTGCGAGTGGACGACGAGGTCGCAAAGCCTCGCCACCTGCCGACAGGAATGTCGGGCTACGTAACGCCGGCGTTCCAGCCGGCAGGTTGGGAGACCTTCCAGTCTCCCGTCTGTGTCACTTCCCAGTTGCCAACGTCACGCACCAGACCGTCAGGAAAACTCTTTGCGCTCCCCGCCGTGCGCCAGTATCTCAGGCGCTCTTGAAGTATGTTTCAAAGCATTGGTGAAATGGTCGTGCTGCTGTGGCGCACGTGGCAGGCCCTTCCCAAGCTCTGGCGGCAGAAGCAGAAGGTCTTCGAGCAGCTCTTCGAGATCGGCAACGCCAGCCTGCTCATGGCGTGCATCCTCGCGCTCTTCATCGGCGGCGTCATCGCGCTCCAGACCGGGCCGCTCCTCGCCAAGTACGGACTCTCGACCTCCATCGGCGGCGGCGTGGGCGTAGGCATGGCGAAGGAACTCGCGCCGGTGATGATGGCTATTCTCATCGCGGGCCGCATCGGCTCGGCGATGGCGGCGGAAATCGGCTCCATGCGCGTCTATCAGGAAATTGACGCGCTCCGCACGATGAACATTGATCCCATTCACTACCTCGTGCTGCCGCGCCTTGTCGCCATCACCATCGCGCTGCCGATGCTCACGCTCTTCGCGATGCTCTCCGGCTGGATGGGCGGCGCGCTGGTCGCGGCGACGAATGAGAATTTGCAGATCGGCTTCGATGCCTACTTTTCGAACCTCCGTCAGACCGTCGAGTTCAAGGACATCTTCGACGGCCTGTTCAAGAGCGTCGTCTTCGCCATC
>JANNGC010000309.1:0-3852 GCA_031380445.1 Pedosphaera sp. | reverse complement strand
CACGAGACGGCCACGAACTGGGTGTTGAGCGGCAAGTTCGGCACGCCCTTCGGTGATCACCCCGCGATGGGCGCAGTCGTCGCGCACGAGACGGGTTTTGCCGGCCAGGTGCCGCCCTACGTCGCCGTGCCGAAGAATCCGGCGTTCACTTGGGAACTCGGCAAGAGCGCGTGGCTGGGCGGACGCTACGAGTCCTTCAAGGCCGGCGATCCGAGCGCGAAGGATTTCAAGGTGCGCGACCTGAGCTGCGCCACGCCGATGAAGCCCGCGCAGATGGAACGGCGGCAGAGTTTGTTGAAGGCGGTGGATTCCCTCTCCCGCCAGATCGAGGGCAACGACCAGATCGCGACCTACGACGAGTTCCAGCGCAAGGCGGCGGAGATGATTCTTTCGCCGGATGCGCAGTCTGCCTTCGACCTTGAGAAGGAGAGCGAGAAGACGCGCGAGGCTTACGGCAAGAATGAGTTTGGCCAGAGCTGTCTGCTGGCGCGGCGACTGGTCGAGAGCGGCGTGCGCTTCGTCACGGTGAACAGCGGCGGCTGGGATCATCACGCGAAAATTTTCGAGAGCCTCGACAAGAAGCTCCCGATGTTCGACCAGGGCTTCGCCGCGCTGATCAACGACATGGACGAACGCGGTCTGCTCAAGGACACGCTCGTGGTCTGCATGGGCGAGTTCGGGCGCACGCCGAAAATCAACAAGGACGCCGGGCGCGATCATTGGGGTCACGCGGGCGTGCTGCTTTTCGCGGGCGCGGGCGTGCTGCCGGGCCGCATCATCGGCGCGACGGACAAGACGGGCAGCTACGTGACGGAACGACCGGTGAAGCCTGCGGATGTTTGCTTCACCGTCTATGAAGCCCTTGGCATTGACCCGCGCAAGATGCTGATCACGCCCGAGGGCCGGCCCACGCACATCCTCGATGACGGCGAATTGATCAAAGAGTTGTACTCGTGATGCGTGCCAGAAACCGGCGGCCCGTTTCGTTTTTCTGCGCGCCTCTCCTCGCGATGGGCCTGGCCCTCGCGCCGGCGAACGCCGCCGACCAGGCCGACAAGAAGGAGGAGAAAAAGCCCGAGCCGCCGCGCGCAGCCGTCGCGCTCCCGCTCGCGGTGAAGACGGGCACCACCAACAAGATTGTCATTCGCGGACTGAACCTCACCAACGTCAGCGAACTGCGTTTTACCAACGACGCGGTGCAGGCGGTCGTCGTGCTGGGCAAGAAGACCAAGGCGGAAGTTCCCAAAGAGTCCGACGCGAAGAAAGTTGGCGACACCCAGCTCACCGCAGAAATTTTCCTGCCCGCCGACACCCGTGTGGGAACCAACTGGTTCACCCTCACGTCGCCCGATGGCGTGAGCGAGCCAAGGCCGCTGGTCTTCCTTTCGCCCGCCGATCTGATTGAGGAAAAGGAACCCAACGGCGGCTTTCGCGAAGCGCAGTCATTGTCCATCGGTCAGGCCATGAGCGGAATCATCAAGGAGGCTGGTGATGTTGATGTGTTTCGTTTTGCAGGAACGGCGGGGCAGTCCATCCGTCTCGAAGTCTTCGCGGCGACCGCCGGCTCGGCGCTGGATTCCTTGCTCACGCTTCACGATGACCAGGGCCGCGTGCTCGCCAGCAACGACGATGCCCACGGCCAGCGAGATTCGCAGTTGGAGTTCAAATTGACGGTCAACGGTCCCCACTGCATCAGCGTGATGGATGCGAACGACAAGGCCGGTCCCACGCACATCTATCTGCTGCGCGTCACGAGCAAAGAGTGAACGGCGGGCGCCGCACGCTTCCCCCCCGAGCTTCACGGCTTCAACCAGTTCAAGAACACCGTGATGTTTAGCGCGTTCAGGAAATCAATCAGGAACCCGCCGACCACCGGGACCACGAGGAACGCGCGGGGCGACGGGCCGTATTGCTCCACGATGGCCTTCATGTTCGCCACCGCGTTCGGCGTGGCCCCGAGACTGAAGCCAATCTGCCCCGCCGACATCACTGCCGCGTCGTAAGTGCGGCCCATCAGCGGGAACGTCACAAACAGCGCGAAGAGGCCCATCAAGATGATTTGCGCGCTGAGGATGACCAGCATCGGCAGCGCGGTGTTCGCGAGGTCGGCGAGGTTCAGGCCCATCATGGTGATGGCGAGAAACAGGCCGAGCGTGACCGCCGCCAGCGCGTCCACAATTTCCGTCTGGATTGCGCCGTCGAAAAATATGTCCGCCCCGTTCCGCACCACCACGCCGAGCATCAGCGCGCCCATGTACACCGGAAACGTAATGCCCGTGTTCTGGATGAAGTAACTGATCCATGCGCCGGCCTTCAGGCACGCGAGCAGCACCAGCAGGTGCAGGACGAAACTCTTGCGGAAGCTGAACAGTTCTTTGAGGTCGGAGAGAATGCCGGACGGGCCGGATGCGCCGGCTTCGAGGTGAACTTCCTTCGCGGCGTCGGATTTCAAATGATGTTTCCGCACCAGCCAGCCGCCGAGCGGCCCGCCCAGCAGTCCGCCCGCGACCAGTCCAAACGTCGCCGCCGCCACGCTGACCGCGCCCGCGTTCGCGAAGCCCGCCTTGGTCAGTTCCGACTCGAAGCCCAGCGCGGTGCCGACGCCGCCTGCGAGCGTGAGGCTGCCGCAGACCAGTCCGAGCATGGGCGATTCGCCGAGCAGCTTCGCCAGCGGCACGCCCACGAGATTTTGCGCCACGGCGAGAAAGGTGGAGAGCGCGAGGAAGATCAGCATCGGCCAGCTCCCTTGTCGCAGGAAGCGCCAGCTCGCGTTCAGCCCGATGCAGGTGAAGAAGGCCACGAGGAACGGCTGGTTCACTTTGCCCGCCGGATTTTTCCACCACACCGGGTCCACCGCCGTGATCCACGTCCACCACGGCGCGGTCACGGTGTTGCTAAATTTCACCGTGGCCCCGTGCGCGAGGCTCACGCCGAGCATGACCAGCGCGACGAGCAATCCGCCCACGACCGGCGCGGGAATGTTGAACCGCGAGAGGAAGGAGATGCGCCGCACCAGCCCTTCGCCGAGCAGCAGGACAGGAATCGCGAGCAGCACGGTGAACCACGCGGAAATCGTCATGTGCCAAGCAAGCCCGCCGGGCTTGGCAAAAGTCAAACCCTGCGTAGCATCGCGCCTCGGAAATGATGACGATCAAAATTGCCCAGTTCGGCCTCGGCCCCATCGGACTCGAAACGCTCAAGCTGGCCGCGCGCAAGCCGTGGGCGCAGATCATCGGCGCCATTGACATCAATCCCGCCTTCGTTGGGAAAAATCTCAGCGAACTCATCGGCGAAGAAAATCTCCGTGACGCGAAAGTCTATCGCTCGCTCGATGAACTGCTCGCGTACGCGAAGCCCGACGTCATCTTCCACACCGCCGTCTCACGACTGCGCGCGGCTTTCGATCAAGTCGAGCCAATGGCGCGCGCCGGCATCAGCGTCGTCTCGTCGTGCGAGGAACTGCTTTACCCCGCGTTGCGCGAGCCGGAACTGGCGCGACAACTCGACGAGACTTGCAAGAAATTCGGCGCGCGCGTCCTCGGCACCGGCGTCAATCCTGGCTTCGTCATGGACGTGCTGCCCGTGTGCCTCACCGGCGTGTGCCGGAACGTGAGCGCCATTCACATCCAGCGCGTGGTGAACGCCGCCACGCGCCGCGGCCCGCTCCAGAAAAAAATTGGCAGCGGACTCGCGCCCGCCGAGTTCGAGCGCCTGTTCGCCGAGGGCAAGGCCGGTCACGCGGGCCTGAAAGATTCCGCCGCACTCATCGCTCATTGTCTCGGCTGGAAGATTTCCGAACTCACCGAGACCTGACGCGCGATGGTCGCCGATCACGACATCAAGACCCCGCAT
>JANNGC010000262.1:0-7521 GCA_031380445.1 Pedosphaera sp. | reverse complement strand
GCGTCGCGCAGCACGCGCAGGATGTTTCCGCCCAGCACCTTGCGAATGTCCTTCTCCGAGTAGCCGCGATTGAGCAGTTCCTGCGTGATGACCGGGTAGCGCGACACGTCGTCGAGTTGCGCCGGCACCTGGCTCACGCCGTCGTAATCGCTGCCCAACCCCACATGATCAATGCCCGCGATTTTCACGACGTGATCAATGTGGTTGACCAAATCCTGCACGGTGCCGGAGGGCATCGGATGTTCAGCGCGCCATTGTTTCAGCGCGCGGGCGTATTCTTCCTTGGCGGGAAATTTTTCGCGCAGTTCGCGAGATACGTCGAACATGCTGGCCATGACTTGCGCGGATTCCTTGACCACGAAGCCGGAGAAGAAGTTCACCATCACCACGCCGTTGTTCGTCCTGATGCGGCGCAACACGTCGTCGGGGACATTGCGCGGATGCGGCGCGAGCGCGTAGGTCGAGGAGTGGGAGGCGATGATGGGAGCCTTCGATGCGTCGAGCGCGGCGTGCATCGTGGCGGCGGAGACGTGCGAAATGTCCACGAGCATTCCGAGGCGGTTCATCTCGGCCACGACTTCACGGCCAAAGTCCGTGAGGCCATTGCACTGCGGCGCGTCCGTGGCCGAGTCGGCCCAGCCCACGCTGTCCGCGTGCGTGAGCGTCAGGTAGCGCACGCCCAGTTCATGATACATGCGGAGCGTGCCGAGCGAGTTCTCGATGCTGTGTCCGCCCTCGATGCCGATGAGGCAGGCGATCTTCCCGTCCTTGCGCGCGCGCTCCACCTCGTCCGCCGTGCGCGCGAAGGCGAACGCCTCCGGGTAGCGCGCCACCATCCGGTGAATGAGATCAATTTGCTCCAGCGTCTGTCGCGCCGCGCCCCCGGTCTTCATGGTGTGCGACGGCACGTAGGCCACGAAGAACTGCGCGCCCACGCCACCCGCGCGCAGACGCGGAATGTCCGTGTGGAAATTGGTGGTGAGCTTCGCGATGTCGAACTTGTCGAAGGACGACGCGCCCTTCTCGCGCAACTCCCACGGGAAGTCGTTGTGCCCGTCGAAGACCGGTGCGCTGCGGTGGATTTTCAGGGCGCGCGGAGAAATGACGGCGGGACTGTTTGAACCATCCGCTGCGAGCGTGGTGATGGCCGACATGGCTGCGAGACCTGCCAGCAGGCCGTGGAGGAGAAAGTTTTTATCCATAAGAAAATGAGCCGGGCCGTTCACAAAAGCTGGGGCGTGAACACGGACGTTCCGCGCCCGCTGATCAAGCCGCCGGTTCCAGCCGGCGCACCGACCACACTTCATCCGCGCGCAACGCCTCCAGGTCTTCCTCGTCCACCGCCGTGACCAGGACGGTCTCGCCGAGGGTGTTGAAGACTTCGATATTGTAGCCGTGCCTACCACTCGGGGCGGTCAGGTAATCGAGCAGTGTCACCACGTCGCCTTGTTTCAAACCCTCGGCAGGAACGTCGCGGCTCATCACGGCCTTTTTGTAGAGTTCAAATTTCATGCTCGTTTGCTCGGATTCAAGGTGACGAATCGGGCCACGCCTGACAAGGCGTCATGTTGCCAGATCGTTCGGACGTTCAGCGTCTGCCCGTTGGGGCCGGTGAGCGGGGCGCGAATTTCAAAATAACTTCCGAACTCGTTCTTACGCGTCAGCACGGCCTCGCAGGTCAGCACTTGCGCGCGCAAGTCGGCCTCCAGCCTGTCGGAATTGGCCAGCGTGTAGCCCGCCAGCGCCAGCCACTTTGATTTGTCGTCCTCGGGATTGAGAACGAGCAGATATTTCGTCAGCTTGGCGCGGGCGATGATCGAATCAGCCGGCAGAATCATGCGCTGCTTTCGTCACGGCTTAAACGCCGCGTGCTGCCGGTTCCCGGCGCTCTCCATATAAGCCAGCAGGTCGAGGATTTCTTCCTTCGTCAAAACGCTCGCGAGACCTTCCGGCATCGGCGAGAGCTTCGAGGGCGTGCGGCTTTTCACGTCGGACTTCTTGAGTTCCACTTTTTCGCCGGTCAGAGGATTGGTCACGAGCACGACTTTCGCGTCGCTGTCCTCGATGATGCGGCCGGTCACGTCCTCGCCGGTCTGCTTCGTCACGGTCATGTTCTGATACTGGTCAGAGAGAACTTTCGACGGTTCGAGAATGGATTCGAGCAGATCGCGGCGGGTGTACTTCGCACCTGCGCCCGCGAGGTCGGGACCGACGGCGCCGCCTTCGTCGTTCAAGCGATGGCATTGCACGCACTGGCCGGCGAGCCAGGCTTCGCGGCCATTGGCAAAGTTGCGGCCGCGCGATGGGGCGTTCAGCGCGTCGGCGAAGTCGGACATTTTCCATTCCTGCACGAACTTGTGTTCCTGCTTTGGCTTCAGCGCGGCGAGTTCAGAAGAACTGCTGCCTAGCAAATCACCGAGCTGCATCTGTTCGGCGGGCGTGAGTCCGTCCGCGACTTCCTTCTTCAGCTTCTTGATGAAGTTGTTGTAGCTCGAACCGTTGCCCGCCTTCGGCAGACCCACGTCGGTGAACCACTTTTCAAACTCCGCCGGGTGCTTCGTGTTCGCGCTGATGAAATAATTTCCGCCCGCCGGATAGGTCGCGCCCGCGTCCTGGCCGGCGTTGCGATTGCGGAACCAACTGAACCACGCCTTGCGCTCGTCCAGCGTCCAGGTCTTCGCCTTGCGCAGCGCGACGAGGTAATGCAACTGCTCCTCCTGCGTCTGCGCCTGCGCCACGAGCGCGAGCGTCTTCGCGACCACGCCGGGCGCGTCGAGGTAGATGAGAATCTGCGACAGCTCGCGATTCAGCGGCCACGACTTGGCGGGATAGAGCGGCGAAAGTTTCTCGATGCCGCGCTGCACGAACTCATCCGCCGGACGGCCATGCCGGGCAATGCTCACTTCAATGACGCGCAGCTTGAGCAACTGCTGATCTTCCGGCAGCGCCGCCGTGGGAAACTTCGCGAGCGCGGTGAAAACGTCGCTCTGATCGGCCTTCGTTCCGACGCGTGCAAGCGCGAGCGGTGCGGTGAGCGCGGCGTTGGGATTCGTCTCGGCCAGCGCCTTGGCTTTCCACTCGCTGACGGGCTGTGACTCGATGGCGATGCGAGCGGCGTAGCGGAGGGAACGGTCGTCGCTGCTCAGGTGCGGCCAAGCAGTGGCGACAGCTTTGGCGTCTTGCTTGCCGTGGAAGGCTTCGAGTTGATGGCGCAATTGGCGTGGTCCCGTTCCTTCATCCATCCGACCTACGCTGTCCCGCAGTGGGCGCGAGGTGCTAATTCGGTAAAGTCCCGACTGAGTTCCACGACCACCAGTTGCGAAATACACCGCGCCATCGGGACCGACTTCCATGTCGGTTACGTTAAGCGGTTTGCCTTTGACGATGGTGTCGAAACTGCCTTTGTAAGTTGCACCGTTAGGTTGCAAGTGGACGGCGACAATTCGTCCGTAAGACCAGTCCATCATCCAGAGCGCGCGATTAAACGGAAAGCCGAACTGGCTTTTCGTTGGCACCAGCACTCCCGTCGGCGAACCAATCCCGATGTTCACGACCTCCGGCAGGCTGTCCTGATAATACGTCGGCCACTTCCCCGAGCCTTCGCGGAAGCCTTGATCGCCGCCGCTCACGATGTGATACGCGCGCGTCGGGCGATACCACGGCGAGCCCCAGTCCCATTCCATGTCGCTGTCGAAGCCGAAGAGTTCGCCGTCCGCATTGAACGCGATGTCGTAAGTGTTGCGCTGGCCGGAGGCGAACAGTTCGCAATTGTTCCCGTCCTTGTCCATCCGCACCACGTAACCGCCCGGCGGCTTGCGGCCCGCACCGAAACCATTGCCATCCTCCATGCGCGGCAGCACGAGATCATCCGCGTAATTCTTGTGCGGCGAGGTCGGCAGAATGTCGTCCGGCACATCCACGAAATTACCGCACACGATGTAGAGCTTGTTGTCCGGCCCGAGCACGATGCCGTGCGCGCCGTGTTCGCCGGGGCCGCCCTTCCACTTGCGCAGCAACTCCGGCTCGCCGAACTGCCCGTCCGCGTTTTCGCGCACGCGATAGAGATGATAACCCTGCGCGCCCTGCCCGTTGATGTAGAGCGCGTCGAAAGCGTAGAGCAGACCCATCGCGCCCTTCACCGCGATGTTCAGCTTGTCGAGCTTGGCAATTTGTCCCTTCGCATCGAGCGTCACGCGCAGCATCGGCTCGTTGCCTTGCGGCGAAATGATCAGGCGGCCTTTCGGGTCCACGGTCATCGCGACCCACGAGCCTTCACCGGCCTGCGCGCTGCGGAGCAGTTCCACTTTGAAGCCATCGGCCACGGTCAGCGTTTCTGCTGCCGTCGCGGACTTGCTGCTACCCGAGACGGTGGCCGCAGCGATGTTGCCCCACGGAGCCATGCCCAGCGTGCCGAGTGACGTCGCCGCGACCCAGCTTGCGCCGGGCTTGAAGCCCACGGCCTGCCAGCCCGCGTCCGCGCTCGCGCCGGTCTGCCACGTTTTGTCGGTGACGATCTTGGTGCGCGTGCCTTCCTCAGTCGCGAGGTCGAGTTCCGCGAGCAAGGCGGCGATGCCGCCTTCGTTCTCCGCTTTGATCGTCACCACGTTCTCGCCGGGCTTCAGATTGGCCTTGATGTCGAACTTGGGAAAATCCTTCCACTCCTTGCCGTCTCCGACCGCCGTGCCGTTGATATAGGCCGTGAACTTGTTGTCCGCTGAGACGGCGAGCGTCGCGCGCCGCGTGCCACCCTCGACGGTGAAGGTCTTGCGGAAGTAGCGCACCTCCTTGGCCTCCGGCTTCGCGCCGCCGTTCGGATGCCAGATCCACTCCGGCGTGGTTTGCGCGTGCGCGCACGCGGTGACGACGAGGACAGCAAGAATGAGTCGGGCAAATTTCATGGCGTTAAAAGCGACGATGTTTCGGGAACCGCTGTTCAGCGTATTTTCGCGGACGCAGCGGGCAAGGAGTTTTTCGGAGCGCGGACTTTCCAGTCCGCAGCCAGCCACGAACGGCGGATGCGCCTTGTCCTGCCCGCGCCTTCGCCCGCCCGTTTTTGAATCCTGAAAGGATTCGGATAAATCAGCCCAGCGTTGCGTCGCCGAGACGCTACGCTGGGTTTGCGATGCGATGAGTTCATCAACCCTGTAAGGGTTGAATCACGGCGCATGGTGCAGCGCGTTGATGCAACCCTTGCAGGGTTGGGGAAATGTTTGGGGGACGTGAACCCAGGGTAGCGCCTCGGCGGCGCAACCCTGGGCTGGATGATGCAATCCTTTCAGGATTGAAGACGGTCCGCGACTGGTGGGTCACGCTGCTTCACTTTTTGCCCGCACCATCCGCCGTTCGCACGTTGCTGCGGGCTGGAAAGCCCGCGCTCCGGCACCACACCGCGCTTGCCGGATTGAACGCGCGCGGGGCAAGCTCCGTCTCTCATTCGTATGTTTGGAAAAAATTTACTGCTGAAAGTTCTCTCGCTCACGGGCGCGCTGCTGCTCGCCGGCTGCGCGGACAAATCCAACGGCCCCTCCGCCACCGCCACGGACACGAACCGCCAGGTCTTCCAAGTGAAGGGGCTGCTCAAGGAGTTGAAACAGAACGGCAAGACCGTGGTCATCGCGCACGAGGAAATTCCCGACTACATGGTGGCGATGACGATGGACTTCGACGTGAAGGACAAGAACGAGCTGAAGGGCTTGCAGCCGAACGACTATCTCGCCTTCCAAATGGTGGTGACGAAAGACGACGGCTGGATCGAGAACCTCCGCAAAGTTCCCGCGCCCGCACCCGCCGATGCCGGAAAAGGCATCACGCTCGGCAGCACCAACGGCACGAACGAGCCGGTCACCTTCCGTCGCTCGCCCATCGTCGAGCCGCTCTCGCTCGGCGACAAAGTTCCTGATTACAAATTCACCAACCACTTCGGCACGCCCATTTCGCTCGCGCAGTATCAGGGGCGCGCGCTCGGGGTGACGTTCATCTTCACGCGCTGCCCGTTCCCCACGTTCTGCCCGCGCATGTCGCAGTTTTTCCAGAAGGCGCAGACGGCGCTCAAGGCGCAGGCCAACACGAACTGGGCGCTGATGTCGCTATCCTTCGATCCGAACTACGACACGCCGGATCGTCTGCTGCGCTACTCGACGCCTTACAATCTGGACAGCAACCACTGGCAGTTCGCCACGAGCGACCTGTGGACGGTGGACGGTTTCAGCGAGCAAGTGGGGCTGACGTTCTATCGCGCCACGCCCACGTCATTGCCGGAGCACAACCTGCGCACGCTGGTCATTGACGCGAAGGGACGGCTGCAAAAAATCTATCTCGGCAACGAATGGACGCCGGCGGAATTCGCGGAGGAGATGCTGAAAGCGGCGGCGGTGAAGTGAGGTGTGGTGGAACTGGTCGCGCTGCGACCAGTCGGGCCGCGCAGAGCGGCCCGCCGGATAGCCCGACGCTTTCCTGAAGTCACTCGCCTCCCACGCCTGCTCTGCGCGGGCGAGTTGTCGCAGCGCGACAACTTCCACCTTACTTGGTGTGCTTCACAAAATTCTCCCGCACCAACTGCGGGCGGAAGTTAAACACTTCAGGATTCTCCGGCTCCACCGTCACGCGCAGCCAGTGGACGTCGGGATTTCCGAACGTCTCCACGCGCGTGAAGTTTTCGATGCGCCGTTTGCTCTTCGCGCCGTAGAGCGGCTTATCCATGCGGAAGTAGTGGCTGTCCCCATGCACGAGCACGACGGGTTTCTCGAAGGCGACAGTCTCGCGCTCCAGCAGTTCCATGAGCGGACGGAAGCCGGCGTGCATCCGGTTCGTGGTGCCGCGCTCAGGCAGCGGATTGGCCTGGATGATGATCATGAGGGCGCGCGCGTTCTCCAACTTGGCGAAGGCGAATGACTCTTGCAGCCACGCGAGGTTTGCCGCGTTGCGCTCGGCGAACTCCGGCTTGCCGAAGTTATTGATGCTGCCCGGCACGTTCAGGCCCACGAAAGTCACGCCGCCCATCTCCCAGCGCACGTTCTCGCGGAACTTCGCGTGGCGCGGATCATTGCTCTGGCGCGCGAGCGGGAGCTTGCGTTTCCCCAGGCTCTGTTCGTCGGCGCAAAAAACGTCGCGCAGCTTTTGTAATCGCTCCACGGGATCAAAGCCGTTGGTCGCGCGCGCGCAGTCTGTCCATTCGTTGTCGCCGAAGACGTAGATGAACGGGTGCGCGGAGTTCGCGAAATCTTTGCGCCGCGCCTCGAAAATTTCATCCGAGCAGGGCGTATCGCCGGATTTGATGTCGCCGTCATGCACCACGAACTCCAGCTTCGCGCCGTTCAGCTCGCGCATCAGGTTCGGGAACAGGTTCGTCGTCTGCTCGGCGTTATAGGGCACGTCGCCGATGAGGGCGAAGTCGAAGGGCTGGCCAGGAATCTTTTTCGCGGTCGCACACCCGCCAAGAAAAAACGCCCCGGCCAGTAACACCAAGGCGCATCCGAGCACTGTTCTTGATGGTTGGCTCCCTCTCCTCCCTCGGAGGGAGGA
>JANNGC010000216.1:0-10942 GCA_031380445.1 Pedosphaera sp. | reverse complement strand
CGCCACGGCCTGCGCGAAGGAGAAGAGCAGCGTGAGGTTGCAGTTGATGCCGTCCTTCTTCAGCTCCGCCGCCGCCTGAATGCCTTCCCACGTCGAGGCGAGCTTGATGAGAATGCGTTCGCGCGCGATGCCCGCCTTCTCGTAACGCGCCATGAGCGAGCGCGCTTTCGCCACGGAACCAGCCTTGTCAAAGCTCAGGCGCGCGTCCACCTCGGTCGAGACGCGGTGCGGAACGATCTTCAAAATCTCCAGGCCGAACGCGACGGAGAGTTTATCGAGCGCGATGTCGAGCGCGCCCGTGCCGCCCGCCTCCTGCTTGGCGTCGGCGATGGTCTTGTTCACGAGGTCGGCGTACTCGGGCATGGTCGCGGCCTTGAGGAGCAGGCTGGGATTGGTGGTGGCGTCGCGCGGCTGGGATTTGCGGATGCTCGCGAAGTCGCCGGTGTCGGCGACGACCTTGGTAAATTGCTTCAGTTGTTCAAGCTGGCTGGTGGCAGTCTGTGTCATAAATTTTCTTCGGGAATGAGTTTCAGCAGTCCGTCGCCGCGCGCAACGATTTAATCGGGGAATGTTACTGGCAACGAAGCGGGCGCGCGGACGCCCTCGGATTCGTCGCTAAGAATGAACCACGCCCCGGCCCCGCTGCTCCAGTGCTTCAAGCCGTTGCGTCAGAAACAGCCGCTCGGCCGTTTGCTCCGTGAGTTCGAGCGCTCTCCGCAGATGAGTCGCGGCGGCATCGCAGTTGTTCAATTGAGACTCGAACTCGGCCCGCACCGCGTGGAGCAGATGATACGACTCCAGCATCGGGCGATGGCGAATGCTCTCGACGGCCTCCAGTCCGGCGCGCGAGCCATGGACGCGGGCCACGGCCACAGCGCGGTTCAAGGCGACCACGGGCGAATCATCCATCGCCACCCATTGATCGTAGAGCACGAGAATTTGCGTCCAGTCGGTGGAGGCAAAATCTTTCGCGAGGCAATGCCCGGCGACAATCGCCGCCTGCAAATGATACGCGCTCACCTCGTCGCCACCGGCGGACCGCGCGAGATGCACCATGCCGCGCGCGATCATCGCCCGGTCCCAGCGCGCGCGGTCCTGGTCTTCGAGGCGGAGCAGGTTGCCGAGTTCGTCCACGCGCGCGGAGTGGCGCGCGGCGTTGAGATACATCAGCGCGGCGAGCGCGTGGACACGCGGCTGGTTTGATACCGGATGCGCGGCCAGCAAGGTCGCGAGCCGGATCGCTTCGCGACATAAATCCTCGCGCACCAAGTCGTCACCGCTCGACGCCTTGTAGCCTTCGTTGAACAGCAGGTAGAGCGTCTGCAACACGCTGTCGAGACGCGCGGGCATTTCCTCGGCATCAGGAATCTCGAAGGCGATGCGCTGCTCCTGGATTTTCTGCCGCGCCCGCGTCAGTCGTTTGGCAATCGCCGCTTCGCTGGTGAGAAAGGCCTTCGCGATTTCCGCCGGGCTGAAGCCGCACAAGGTCTTGAGCGCAAGGGCGGTCTGCGAGTCCTGTGGGATGAGCGGATGGCAGCAAGCGAACATCAGTTGCAGCCGACGGTCTTTGATTTCGATGTCGAAGGCTGGCGACTCGTTCGGATCACACTCTTCCGCCCAGTGCTCGATGAAGGTGATGATCTGCGGCTGCTTGTCGGCGAAGAGTTTTTCGCGGCGAATCACGTCGAGCGCGAGATTCTTCGCCGTTTGCGTGAGCCACGCGGCGGGATTCTTCGGCACGCCGTAGTAGGGCCAGGTCTGGAGCGCCTTGACCATCGCCTCCTGCACCACGTCCTCGGCGAGTTGCAAACGGTCGAAGCCGAAGATGCCCGTGAGCACGGAGACCAGTTTGCCCGACTCGTGCCGGAACAAATGTTCCGCAAGCTGCGCGATGCCGCCTTCCGGCGCGTTGTCCGTGGCGTCGCTCACTTCGCCCCGACGGTTTCGTAAAAGATGTCGGCGGTGATGATGCCCGCGTTCACCGCGCGCGCCC
This sequence comes from Pedosphaera sp., assembly GCA_031380445.1. GTDB lineage: Bacteria > Verrucomicrobiota > Verrucomicrobiia > Limisphaerales > SIBH01 > JANNGC01. The sequence continues at coordinate 8,949 of JANNGC010000216.1, read as the reverse complement.
GCACGTCGCACATTTCAGCCACGGGCCGCACTTCGACAACGGTGCCGTAGGCGAGTCCGGGGCATTGCTGCGCGATGGCGACCGCTTCCGCCTCGTCCGTGACGTGGAGATAGAAGTAGCCACCAATGGTCTCCTTCGATTCCGCAAACGGCCCGTCCGCGACGCGCCCCTGCGGGCCGGAGATGAGTTTGCCTTTGTGCTGCAACGGATGGCCGCCGGAACACTTGCCCTCGCGCTTGAGCCGCTCAAACCACGCATACCAGTCGGTGACGACTTTCTGGATTTGCTCGGGCGACAGGCCGGAGTCCCAGTTCGTGTTGCGGAACAGCATGAGGTAATCGGATTTTTCAGTGCTCATAACTTTGGATTGGTTAAATCATTTGCATGTGGTGGCAGTCCATTCCATGCCCAGCCGCTGCTTGGCGCGCTGGAAACACGGACACTCCTCCAGCAACGGGCGCACCTCGACGCGGATGCCGTGTTGCAGTCCCGGATAGCCCTTCGCGATGGCCACCGCCTCGTCGAGGTTCGTCGCGCGCACGGTCATAAAGCCGCCCACCGTTTCCTTCGACTCGACGAACGGCCCGTCCACCGCGCGCGGCCCGGCCGCGCCGGATACGAGACGGCCTTCGTGCCCCAGAGGCTGGCCGCCCTTCACGCGCCCTTCGGCGATCATTCGGTTCATCCAGGTCGTCATGTCGTCCATCAAGCGTTGAAGTTCATCCAGCGGCAGGCGGTCGGCCCACTCGGGGCCACGGAACAGCAGCAGGAATTCAGATTTAGATTCGCTCATGGTCGTCGTTTTTGGTCGTGATGTTTCTTACGTTTCAACCTTACGACGAACGAACCGGCGTGCCGAGGACAAGGTGTTTCAACTTTTTCGCGAGTGGCGCAGCAGACCGCGCGCAGGCAGACTGGCCGGGCGCAGATGAACAATGCCGAAAAAGCCAAACCCCACCCGCTGACCACGGTGCGCGACCGGCGCATCGCGCGCGTCACGCTGTTCTGGTTTCTGCTCACCTTCGTCACATCACGCGTCCTGGTCTTCCTAATCATGGCGCGGAAAATTCCCGACCTCTTTGTGCATCTGGGCGGGACGCATGTGCATCACCTGAACTTTGGGATTTTTCTGCTCGCCGGAGTGGGAGCCTACCTGTTGTTCCGGCGTCCGGCGCGGGCGCGCGTTCCGGCGGCGCTCTTCGGCGTGGGACTGGCGCTGACGTTCGACGAGTTCGGCATGTGGCTGAATCTCGGCGGCAGTTACTGGCAGCGGGCGAGCTGGGATGCCGTTGCCGTCACGGGGGCATTGCTGGCGCTGGCGGCGTTTGGCCCGGCCATGTCGCACTTGCGCCCGCGCCGCTGGTGGAGCGCGGGAATTGTCCTGATCGCGGTGACGTTGTTCTTCATCCTGCTCGCGCGCTCCTTCCGTCATGTGACGAACGCGGTCATTCCCCAACTGGAAGCCATCGAGTCCAAGGGGCCGCGTTAAATCCCGCCAGGGAATTTATGCGGCGACAGCGGGCTTGCGCTCTGCGGTGCGGAGTTCGCGGAAGTCGCTGAGCTTCCCTTTTTTCACTGCGCCGTTGGCGAGCTTGAGGGTGATCTGCGGCGGCCAGCCGTCCTTGGCTTCGAAGACGGCTTCAACGACGCCGGTAGCACCGGAGGCGCGATGGATCATGGTCTCGCCGACGTAACCGAGTCCGGTGGTGGATGATTTAGCTTTTGCCATTTGGCGGCGAGTATGGGCGACGGGGGCGATGGTTCAATGCCCGAATGGAAGTTTGGTGCGGCGCGCGAACTTTCCCGTCCGCAGCAAGCCACGAAAGCCGGTCAGTGTTGTTTCATCGGGACGCCGCCCGGCGTCGCACCTTGCTGCGGACGGGAAAGTCCGCGCGCCTCAGCGGTGCGACCAGCCGAAACGGCTCGGCCGTTCCTCGCCCCGGTAGCTCGTGCCGCCGATGGGCCAATAGACGAAGAACGATTTGCCAATGACTTTCTCCTGCGGGAAATCGCCCCAGTAGCGCGAGTCGGAACTGTTGAAGGTGTTGTCGCCCATCACGAAATAATGATCGGGCGGCACGATGTAGCTGCTGCCCGGCGCAAAGGCGTGGAGCAGCCCATGACCAATGTAGTGATTTTCGTGATAGGTCTGAACGCGGTTGGTGCCGCCCCGGTAATCGGGAAAGGAATACAAATTCTCGAACGGCGGCGTGCTGGCGGTGAGCGGACGGTCATTGACCACCAGCCGGCCCGCCCAAGCCTTGGGATTCTCCGGCGACGGAATGTTCGTGACGTACTGGTCGTTCGTCAGCCGCAAGTTCTCGCCGCCCAGACCGCAGAGGCGCTTGATGTAGTAGGTGTCCTGCTGGCTGGGATCGAGGCGCGTGATGCCGTGCGTTTCAAAGACCACCACCTCACCGCGCTGCGGGCGGCGGAAGTTGTAGGTGATGCGATCCACAAACAAATGGTCGCCGCTGACGACGCGCATCTTGATCAAATCCTCGCCCGCCTTCACCGACATGCCGGAGAAAATGCCGCTGCGCTCAAACAGATTGTCCGGCGGAAACCAGACCGTGGAACCCGCGCCCTCGACGGACATTTTCTGCAAGGAGTTGAAGAGCACGAGCTTGGACGGCGCTCCGTACGTCACGCGCCCGCTGGCCGGCGCCACGACGTGGAAGTACTGCACGCCCCGGAACCAGTAATCAAACAGCCGCCGGAACTGGCCCGGAATCTCCACCTTCGTTCCGCGCAAGTCCTCGTAGGTCACGCCGTAGAGCGTGGGCTGCATCGAGCCGGTGGGAATCTTGAACGGCTGGAGCACGAAGGTGCGGATGGCCATGGCGACGGCGATGGCGACGAGCGCAACCTCGATGTTCTCGCGCCACGCGGCGTGCGGATACGGCTTGAGATTTTCGTTGGCGATTTCCTCCAGCTTGCCGAGCGAGACGCGGACGCTGCCTTGGTCACCATGGCGGCAGACGCCGCGCAGATCGTTGATGCCAGCCTGCACCGCTTCGACGGCCGGGGGCGCAAGCAGGTCGCGCTGGTGGTGAAGAATTTTCTCAACATGGTTCGCGGCCTGCCAGGCGTGGCGGACCGAGCGGGACGTGAACCAATTCAGGAACAGCATAGTTTGAGCGCGGAAGATTCCGGGTGAAACGGGTGAATGCAAGCACGCGCATGTCAAATGACCGCCGGCGCTCCCAAGCACGGCTGGCCTTTCGGTGCGTCCTGGTTTATCCCCAGCCCATGCGAAGGAAGTGCGCCGGTTTCTTTTTCGTCATGTGGCTCGTGCTGCGGCCCGCCTCCGGCGCGGATCGCACGGATGAATTTGTCCGCGCAGAAATGGCCCGGCTCCAGATTCCCGGCGTGGCCCTGCGCATCATCCAGTCCGGCGCCGTAACCAAGGCCGCGCACTACGGCCTGGCCAATGTGGAACTCCAAATCCCGGTGCGCGCGGAAACCGTCTTCGAGATCGGCTCGCTCACGAAACAGTTCACCGCCGCCTGCCTTCTGCTGCTCGCGCAGGATGGCAAACTCTCCGTGGATGACTTCGTCAGCAAACATCTCGCCGACACGCCGCCCGCGTGGTCGAACATCACGCTCCGTCATCTGCTCACGCACACGTCCGGGATCAAGAACTACACCGGCCAGAACGGCTTCGAACTGACCAAGCGCCTGACGCAGCCGCAATTCATCAAAGCCCTGGGCCAACTGCCGCCGGACTTCGCGCCCGGCGCGCAGGCCAAGTATTGCAACTCCGGCTACAACCTCCTCGGCCACGTCATCGAGAACGTCAGCGGGAAAAGCTATTGGAGCTTCATCGCGGAAAGAATCTGGACGCCGCTCGGCATGACGAGTTGCACCAATCGAGATCCCTTCATCGTCGTGCCCCACCGCGCCGACGGCTACCTCCGCAAGAACGGCGCGCTGCAAAATCGCGACGGTGATCTCACCGACGTGTTCTCCGCCGGAGCCATCGTCTCGAACATGGATGACCTGGTGAAATGGAACGCCGCGCTCGACGAGGGAAAACTGTTGAGCACGAACAGTCGCGCGGTCATGTGGACGGCGGGGAAATTGAACGATGGGACCGATGGTCCGTACGGCTTCGGCTGGCGGTTGAATCCATATCAAGGCCGCCGGAACATCGGGCACAGCGGCTCCACCTCGGGCTTTTCCGCCACGCTCCAGCGGTTCCCGGATGATGAACTCACGGTGATCGTGCTCTGCAATTCCGATGAGGCGAACATCGCGACGATGCTGTCGCGCACCATCGCGGGATTTTATTTCACGGAGAAAAAGGCGGCGGGGAAATAGCGGCGGTCCAACTGGTCGGACGGGCCTGGGAGCGCCGGCTTCCAGCCGGCGCGTTTCTGGCTTCGGCACGTCCTCGCGCCAGCAAGGATGCCAGCGCTCCCAGGCTCAATCCTTCGACATGTTGTCCACGAACGCGGCCTGCTGCACGCGCTCCTGCGCCTGGCCGCGGGCGTAAAGCACCGTGCTTTCACCCGCCGGTCCGGCGAGAGGCGCGGCGGCGGGCTGCCCCGGCAGTGGCTTCATTAGCTCGGCTTTTTCCTTGCGCCGCAGAAAGCCGAACGCCTTTTCCAGCGTGGATTGGATCGCGCCGCGATTGAGCATGCGAAAGCGGCGGATGGCTTTCGCGTCGGGCACGTTGCCCTGCACCGACGCGCGCAGCGTCGGGTCGTTCATCATCTTGCGCTCAATTTCTTCGGACTCATAAACGCCCTTCGCGTAGCAGTAGCTCACAGCCCCGAGCATTTCTTTCCCCGACAGCGCGCCGCCTTCGCGTGGCACGAGGGGGGTGCCGGTCTTCTCGACCGTTTCTTGCGCAGCCAGCTTGACCATTACGGTCACGCCCGGCTCGGCGGCAGGCGCAGGCTTGGCCGCGCCAGGGGCAAATTGGTTGAGGTGCAGCACGGTGCTATCGGGCGGATTGTTTTGTTGAATGCTCATAAGCCGGATGAGTTGACGGACCACATCGAAGCACAAAGCTGGTTTTGCGCGAGCCTAAATTTCACGAAACTGCGGAGCCACGCGCATCTCAATACTGCTCCTGTTTTTCAAGTCGTGAACGTGGCGAGCCCTTCCAGCGCTTGGCGTTCAATAAGCACAGTTTCAAGACGCGCCCTCCGGAGCCGCGCGCCGCAGTTCCGCCTCAACCAGCAGGCGGCGTGCGGCGGGCGCGGAGCTGGGCGAGTTCCTTCGCGAGCAGGTGATTGAAAAAGCTTTGTGCCCGCTGCTGCCTTTCGTCCTTCGTCGCCGCCGGTTGGCGAATCTCCGCCAGTTCGCCGCCGTCCAGCCAGATGCCGCCGCAACTGGGACATTCATCCACCAGCACGGGCTTCTCGGGGCTGAACTTATGTTGCAGCATCGTCACGCCCGCGCACTTCGGACACGGCCGTTTCTCGGCCAGCACGATGGCGTAGGGATTGAACTCCAGTTGGGCGAGGGCGGTGCCGAGTTTTTCATCCAGCGCGCCCACGCGACGCAGCTCGAAATTATCGAACCACACGCCGCCGCACCCGGCCCGGCAGACATCCACGACCAGGCCGTCCACATTCAACGCCTCCAGTGACAAGGCACACGCAGGACAGTTCATGGCGGAAGATTTTCGCGGGCGCGCGGTGAAGTCAACGGGAACGTCGCCGGCGGTGAAATTTCAAATCCAAAACCTACCGCCCAGCGCAGCGCCTGGACTCCAGCCGGATCGGTCGGTGCGCCCGGACCGGTGCGGAGTTTGGGATTTGGAATTTGAAATTTGTTTGGGATTTGAGATTTGGGATTTGGAGTTTCCGCACCGGGCCGGGCATAACTCGCGCCACGCGTGACACAAACAATGCTCCATGATTTCCGCTGGCAACTGGCCGATGACTTCGCGCCGCTGCTTGATGAACTCTTGCGCGCCCGACCGATCACGGTCGTGAAAGATGATCGTGCCAAGTTTGTCGCGCGCTACGAAATCCACGGGCGCGCGTTCTACGTGAAGCGCTACCGCCACGGCGCGTTTCCGCTGCGCCCGGTGAAATTTTTCTTCAAGCGTTCGCAGGCCGCGCAGGAGTGGCGGCTGGCGAAGGCGCTGGAAGAGCGCGGCATCCCCATCGTGCGCCACCTCGCGCTCGGCGAACGCTGGACGGCGCGCGGACTGGTCGAAAGCGTGCTGATCACCGAAGCGTTCGATGGCGTGCCCGTGGAGCGGCGGCACGAGACACTTTTCCCCAACCTCCTCGCGCTCGTGGATCAGATGGCACGCAAGCAGGTGGCGCATGATGATTTTCATCCGGCGAATCTGTTGCTCCACGAAACCACGGGCGAAATCCGCCTTGTTGATTTGTACGGCGCGCGCGTCACCGCAGCGGAACCGACGGAGCAGATTCGCGACACGCTGCTCGCACAACTCGGCATCTCCCTGCGTCTGCCCGTGAGCGCCGCAGCCGCACGCCGCGCACACGACTTGCGGAAGCAGAAGCTGGTCGCGCGCGCGCGGCGCTGTCTCAAAAGCAATCGCGACTTCACGCACCGCCAGTTCGGCAAATTCTCCTGGCAGTTCCGCCGCGCCGCGCTCACGCCGGAAGTCGAGGCCGTGTTGCGCGACCCGGACGCTTTCCTGGCCCGCGCGCGCGTGCTGAAGGCCGGACGCAGTTCCACCGTGGGCGCGGCCCACGGGCTGGTGCTCAAGCGCCACAATTTCAAGAAGCCGCTTAACCCCATGAAAGACCTCGGGCGCGGCTCGCGCGGGCGGCGGGACTATCTCAAAGGCTATCACCTCGAACTGTGCGGACTCGCCACCGCGCGCGTGCTGGCCACGGCGGATCAGCGCGTGCTCGGCATCCCCGTGCGCAGCTTCGTGCTGATGGAAGAAATCCCCCACGCCACCAACGCCACGCACGCGACAAGGCGCGGGCTGATGGAAATGGCCCGGCTCATCGCACGCCTGCATGACGAAGGCTTCACGCACCGCGACTTGAAGCCGGCGAACATTCTCTTCACCGCCGAGCGCGCGCCGCATCTGATCGATCTCGACGGGCTGAACTTTGTGAACGTCGTCCCGCCGGAGGAAGCGGCCGCGAATCTCCGCCGCCTCGCGCAAGGTCTCGCCACGGCGAAGAAATTGACGCGGGGCAAAGTCATCGCCGGCCTGCTTGCCTACGGCCGGGCGAGAAAAATTTTCCCGCGCGAACTGTTCCCGCGCTCGAAGCCAGGAACCTGAGCCACGTCGCATGCCACCCATTGTCCAAACGGAACGGTTGGATTTAATCCCGGTCACCTTGGAAATCATCGCAGCGGACTTGCATCACCGTGACGAACTGCCCGCGCTGCTTGATGCCGAGATTGGCGCGGGCTGGCCGCCGCCGCTCGTGGATGCGGCGGCCATGGAATGGACGCAGCGCGTCGTGCAAGCCGACCCCATGCTGGGCGGATGGACGGCGTGGTATTGGATCCTCCGCGCGCCGCGCCGCACGCTCATCGGGATGTCCGGTTTCAAAAGCCGGCCTGGGAACGGCATGGTCGAACTGGGCTACAGCACGCTACCGGCTTATCAGCGGCGCGGCTTCGCCACCGAAGCCGTGAACGCCATGGTGGACTGGGCTTTCGCGCAAGGCGTCGAATGGGTCCTCGCCGAGACGCTGCCCGAACTGATCGCCTCGCAGGGCGTGTTGCGGAAGACAGGTTTCCAATTCATCGGCGCAGGCTCGGAGCCGGGCGTGATCCGCTTCGAGAAGAGACGAAACGGCCCAATGCGGTGAACGTGTCCTTGCCTTCCTCATCACGCCGATTAAATAGAAGCCCGCTGATGAAAAAACTCGGCCTGATTTTTCTGGTGCTGGGAATTGCGACGGTCGCGGTTTCGTGCGCCGAACTGAGCCAGACCAACCGGCCGGTCGTGAACGACACGAACTTCGAGCCGAACCTCCCGGTCATTTTCCTCCAGACCACGCAGCGGATTGCCTCCGAAATAAAAGTCCCGTGCGCGGTGCGAATGGTTTTGCCCCCGGACGCGAAATTGGAAATCACGAACGCGCTAACCGGACTGATTCGTTATCACGGCGCCAGTTCGCAGCGGTATGCCAAAAAATCCCTGAGCCTCACGCTCGACACGACCGTGCGCTGGCTCGGCCTGCGCGAGAGCAAGCAGTGGGTCATGAACGCGGTCTTCGTGGATCGCTCGCTCATGCGGCATAAACTTTCCTACGACCTCTTCCGCTCCCTGTCCGTGAGCAACGCGCCGCGCTTTGCCTCCGCCAGCCGTTTCGTGGAAGTGAATTTGAACGGCCGCTACCACGGCGTGTTCCTGCTGATGGAGCGCGTGGACCGGGCGCTGCTCGAACTGCGCCGCTACGACAGCAACGCGACCAGCCAGGCGTGCATTTACAAGGCCGTGGATCACGCGGCGAACTTCAGCCAGCCGGGCCACCCGGGCTACGAGCAGCGCGAACCGGAGCCCGAGGTGCGCGAGTATTGGGGGCCGATGGATGAGTTCAACCAGTTCGTGAGCAGCGCCACGGACACGGAGTTTTTCCACCCGGAGACCGGCATCGCCTCGCGGCTGGACTTGGACAACGCGATTGATTTCCACCTGCTCGTGCTGCTGACCAGCAACATGGACGGCTACGATAAGAACTTCATCATCGCCCGCAACGCGCCGACGCCCGACACCCCGAAACCGCGTTTCTTTTTCGCGCCGTGGGATTACGACGCCACGTTCGGGCGCAACTGGGAAGCCTCGCGCGTGGAGACCACGGCGTGGCTGGCCAATCATCTGCTCAACCGGCTGTTGAACAATCAGGACTACCGGAAGAAGTTCGCGGCGCGGTGGCAGCATCTTCGCAGCCGCCAGTTCTCCGTGGCGAACATCGAACGTCTGATGAACGAGAACGCACGCACGCTGGGCGCGGCGGTGCGACGCAATGAGGCGCGCTGGAA
>JANNGC010000169.1:0-6139 GCA_031380445.1 Pedosphaera sp. | reverse complement strand
GAACACGAATCCGTGGATCAGCAATCTCACCGCGACGAATGGGAACGGCAGTTACTCGAATGCCTACGCGCTGCTGCAAAACAACAGTTCCGTTGAACGCACCGGCCTGGTCGTCATCGCCGGCCAGGTGCTGACCATCCGCCAGCTCGGCGCGAACTGCGCCATCAGCCTCTCGCCCACGAACCGCACCCACGGTCACGCGGCGGCGACGAACACCATCATCGTCAACACCGCCGCCGGTTGCGCGTGGGACGTGATCAACACAAACACTTGGATCACCTTCCAAAGCCTCACCAGCGGCGCGGGCAGCAACCTGCTCACTTACGTCGTCGCGCCGAATCCGTCGTCGGCCCAGCGCAGCGGCGTCATCACGGTCAATGAGTCGTTCACGGTCATCACGCAGAACGGCGCGCCTTGCACGCCGGACATCGTGCCGAACTCCGACGTTCACACTGCGGCGGCGGAAGTTGGCAACGTCGCGCTAACGCTGCCCCTCGGCTGCGCGTGGAACGTGGTGAACACGAATCCGTGGGTGGTCTCGGTCAGTCCGTTGGGCGGCAGCGGCGGCACGAACATCAGTTACTTGCTGGCGACGAATCTCAGTCCCATCGCTCGCACCGGCACGGTGGTCATTGCGGGGTTGCCCTACACGATCACGCAGGATGGCGTGGCTTGCGCGTATCGGCTCTCGCCCACGAACCGCGCGCACGGCTTTGGCACCGCTTCCAACATCGTGACCATGAACGTGAGCAACCCGTGCCCTTGGACGGTGTTCACGACCAACAGTTGGATCACCTTCGCCTCCGCCACGAACGGCGCGGGCAGCAACATCGTCAGTTATTTGATTGCGGCGAATCCTTCCTCGTTTGAGCGGCTCGGCGCGATTTTCGGCGAAGGCTCGATGACCGTCATCACCCAGCGCGGCGTGACGTGCAGCTACTCGCTTTCTCCCAGCGGTCGCAACCACGGTTTCTCCGCGACCAACGGCACCATCGGCCTGACCGCGCCCGGCGCGTGCGCGTGGTCGGTGGTGAACACAAATCCATGGGTCACGATCACCTCCGCCACCAACGGCACCGGCAATGCCACCGTCGGCTACTCCATCACGTCCAACACCGGACTCGTTACGCGCGCCGGAAATATCGCGATTGCCGATCAGCTTTTCGCGCTCAGCCAGTCGCCCGCCTCGTGCAACTACAAGCTGTCGCCCACCAACCGGTCGCACGGTTTCGGCGCGACCACGAACAGCGTGGCCATCACCGCTGGCGCGGCCTGCCCATGGAACATCGCGAGTACGAATGCGTGGATCACCTTCCTCACGCCGACCAGCGGCACCGGTAACAGCAACGTGACCTACACCATCTCGGCGAATTTCGAGAACAACACCCGCATCGGCCACATCACGCTGGTGGATGAAGTGCTCGTGCTCACGCAAGCTGCGCCGACGAACGGCTTCGTGTTCGAGGTGGTGACCGTCTCGCCGGCGGGCGATTTGGACGTGCGGCTCGGGGGCGGCCCGGCCGGCATCTGGGAACTCCAGTCCTCCACCAATCTCACGGATTGGACCAAGATCGCCGACCTCACGAACATCACGGGCCGCGTCGATTACCACGCGCCGCCGCCGCTCGCGCCGATGAAATACCTCCGCGCCGTGCTGCCGTAACCAACGCGACGCCACGAGGATGAATCAAGTTTTCCCAAGGAAGCACGATGAATAGCGGGAACGCGCGAGAAGAAATCTGGGAACCAATTTGAAATGAGGAAAAGTTTGAACACGCTGTTGCAGGCGGGGGTGCTGTCATTGGCCCTCGCCTTCGCCGTTGAGTGTGCGGGCGCGGATCGCGTCATCCGCGCGCACGATTTTACTGTGGCCCGGGGCCAGACAAACACACTGTTCATCTCGCTCGAAAGCCTCGGCAATGAGAATGCGCTCGGCTTCACCGTCTGCTTCGACACGAACCTGTTCGCCCTCGTGCCGCCGGTGCGACGCGGCGTCGCCATCAGCAACCTCTATCCCTCCGCCACCTTCACGCCCAACACCGCCGCGCTCGAAACCAACGGCTGGATCGGCGTGGTCATCGGCCTCGACATCGGCTCGGGAGAAACATGGCCGGCCGGAACGAACGAACTGGTCGAAATCAGTTTCCGCGCGCTGTCCGGTGCCGGCTCCAGCAACACGACCATCTCGTTCTGCGACAGCATCACGGTCCGCGAAGTTTCTGACGATGCGCCCCAGGCTCTGCCCGCCACGTACCTTGACGCAAACGTACTGGTCACGGGGGATTGCAATTTCGCGCTGAACACCAGTTCGACGAATGTTGCCTTCACCGGCGGATCGGGTTCAGCGAATGTCCTCACCGATTTCATCTGCGCCTGGACGGCGGAGAACACGAACGCGTGGATTGAAATCACCTCCGCGACCAATGCCACCGGTGCGGGCAGCGTCACCTTCAACGTCGCGTTGAATCCTGATCTCGCTCCACGCTCCGGCACGCTGACCATCGCTGGACAAACCTTCACGGTGAACCAGGCCGCGTTCGTCTGCGACTACGCGATTGCGCCTGCGACGCGTACGCACGGCCCCGGCGCGGAAACGAACAGCGTCAGCCTCTCCACCAGCAACCAGTGTCCGTGGACCATTGAGAACACGAACTCGTGGGTGGCAATTCTCTCCGCGACCAGCGGCACGGGCAGCGCGATGGTGGATTACCGCGTCACCGCCAACCCGAACATCATCGCGCGCACCGGCAACGTGACCATCGCCGGCCAGACACTCATGCTGGTGCAAGACCCGCTGGTCTGCACCTACGCGCTCACGCCGGTGAGCCGCGACCACGTGTTCACCGCCGTCACCAATTCCATCTCCGTCACCGCGCCCGCGCCCTGCGCGTGGACAGCGGGCACGACGAACAACTGGATCGTTCTCATCTCCGGCCCGAGCGGTCTGGGCAATGGCTCGGTGAACTATCGTCTGCTCGCGAACGCTGGCAGCGCGTCGCGCGCGGGCCGCATCGAAGTGAACGGCGAAGTTTTCGCCGTGACGCAAGACGGAGCGCCCTGCGATCCAGCGCTCACGCCGTCCAGCCTCAGCCACGGCTTCAACTCCGCCACCGGACTCGTGAGCGTCGCGCTGCCGGCCGGCTGCGTGTGGAATGCCACGACGACAAATTCCTGGCTCACGATTGATTCCGGCGCGAACGGCCTTGGCAACGGCACGGTTGGTTACACGGTCGCGTCGAACACGCAGTTCACCGTGCGCCTCGGCGTCATCACCATCGCGGGCGCGGACTTCACGGTCTCGCAAACGGGCGCGCCGTGTCCCACGACCCTTGATCCCGTCAGCGCCACACTCAGCCACGCCGCTTCCACCGGCACCGTCAGCGTCGCCGTCGCCGGTCCATGCGCATGGACGACGGAGAACACGAACGCCTGGGTGCAAATTCTTTCCGGCAGCGGCACCAGCACCGGCAGCGTGACCTACGCCGTCGCGCCGAACACGAACATCACCGCCCGTGTCGCCACGCTGATCATCGCGGGCGAAGTTTTCACGCTCATGCAGAACGGCGCGCCCTGCGCCTACACGCTCACGCCCACGAATCAGAATCTTGGGCCGAACGCCGTGACCAATTCCTTCACCATGACCGCGCAGGGCGGCTGCGCGTGGACGGTGGACAACACCAACTCGTGGATCACGATTCAGTCCGGCGCGAGCGGCAATGGCAACGGCACGGTGACCTACGTGCTCGCAGCGAACCCGATTGCCGTCAGCCGCACCGGCACGATCTCCGTCGCCGACCAGAGTTTTGAAATCACGCAGGACGCCGCCGCCTGCACCTTCACGATTTCCCCGACGAGCCGCACGCACAGCCCGAACGCCGTGACCAACACGGTCATTCTCACCACCATCACCGGCTGCGCGTGGACGATTTCGAATCTCAATTCCTGGATCACTTTCCCCGCCGGCACGAACGGCCTCGGCACCACGACGAACACTTACGAAGTCACCGCGAATCCCGACCCTGTTTCCCGCACCGGCCTCGTGATGATTGGCGGACGCCTGCTGACCATCATCCAGAATCCCGCGCCGTGCAGTTACGTGCTCACGCCGTCCGGCTTTGCGCACGGCTCCGGCTCAGAGACGGGCTTGTTGAGCGTCGCCACGCACAGCCTGTGCAGTTGGACCAATGCCACCCCGGACGGCTGGATTACCATCAACACCGGCGCGACCCGCACCGGCGAGGGCTCCATCGGCTACACCATTGCCGCGAATACCAACGGCGCGTCACGCACCGGCCACATCACGGTCAGTGGCCAAACGTTCACCATCACGCAAGCCGGATTGCCCTGCGTCTTCGCGCTCACGCCGACGAATGGCGCGCATGGTTTCAACGCCACGACTTCAGCCGTCTCCGTCGCCACGCTCGAAGGCTGCAACTGGACGGTGAGCAACACGAACAGTTGGATCACGATTCAGTCCGGCACGAACGGCTCCGGCAGCAGCCTCGTCACGTATTCCTTCGGCGCGAATCCCAGCACGCTGCCGCGCGCGGGCGTGCTTGTGATCGCGGGAATTGAATTCCCCGTCGCGCAAGACGGCGCTCCTTGCACTTACACTTTGCTGCCCGCGAGCCGCACGCACGCCGCCGCTGGGTCGTCCGACTCGTTGGTGGTCGAGGCCGGTTTGAACTGCAACTGGACCGTCAGCACCACGAACGCGTGGCTCGCTATCACCAGCGCCACGAATGGCGCGGGCACGAACACGATCAGCTACTCCGTCGCGGCGAATCCGAATCCCGCGCAGCGTGTTGGCGCGCTGGTGGTTGAGGGCCAGACTTTCATCGTCACGCAACTCGCGCTCGTCTGCGAAATCACCATCGCTCCGACCGGCCGCACGCACGGTTCCGGCGCGGACACGAACACGATCAGCGTCACGGCCAACGGCGCCGGCTGCGCGTGGAGCGCGACCACGGCGTCCGGCTGGATCACGCTCTCCGGTGCGAGCGGCTCCGGCGACGGCACGGTGACTTACACGCTGGCCGCGAATCCGAATGGCACGAATCGCGCCGCCACGGTGCAGATCGCGGACAAGACGTTCACCATCACGCAAGACGCCGCGCCGTGCCTGTTCACCGTCGCTCCGTTGAGCGTCACGAACAGCCCGGCGGCGTTCACGAACACCTTCACCGTTACCACGCTGAACGGCTGCGTGTGGGCGAGCACGAATACGAATTCGTGGATCACTCTCACCTCACCCGCCAGCCACACGAACAGCGGTTCCGTGACCGCCGTGGTCGCGGCGAATCCGACGAGCCTCGCGCGCACCGGCGTCGTGGAAATCGCGGGCCAGTCCGTGACGGTGGTGCAGGAAGGTTTGCCCTGCGTCTTCGCACTCTCCACGAATTCGCGGAACCACACCCGCGACGCGGTGACGAACTCGGTGGAACTCGCGACGCCCATCGGCTGCGAATGGAGCGTCTCGACCGCGCACGGCTGGATCACGATTCTCTCGCCGCTCAACAACACCGGCAGCAACACGGTGAGCTACGCCCTCTCGGAAAATTTCGACATCATCAGCCGCACCGGCACGGTGCAGATCGCGGATCAGACGCTGACGCTCATCCAGGCCGGCACGCCTTGCGTCTATGCGCTCACGCCGACGAACGCCACGCCCGGCGCGGGCGGAGCCACGAACTCCGTGGCCCTGACCACGGCGACGAATTGCGCGTGGGGGGTGGTGAATACGAAGTCATGGATCACCTTCACGCCGCCCACGAGCGGCCTCGGCAGTGCGAATCTCGAATACGTGGTCGCGGCGAACACCAGCATCATTGGCCGCGCGGGCGTGGTGGTGATTGCGGGTGAAACATTCTCGGTGACGCAGGCGGGCGAGACGTGCGCGTTCCTCGTCGCGCCTTTGAGCCGTTCGCACGGCGCGGCGGCGGTCACGAATTCCATCAGCGTCACCACGCAGAGCGGCTGCGTGTGGTCGGTGTCGAACGGTGCGCCGTGGATTTCCATCGTCGCCCCGCTCACCCGCACGAACAGCGGCGCGGTGACTTACGTGCTCGCGGAGAACGAGTCGCTTTCGGCGCGCTCGGCCGTGGTGCTGGTCGCGAATCAGTCCGTGACGCTCTCGCAG
>JANNGC010000161.1:0-15718 GCA_031380445.1 Pedosphaera sp. | reverse complement strand
GTCCTCGTTCGCGTTCTTGTTGCCAATCACCGCCAGCACCGGCGCGGAATTGGTCTCGTTGACCGTGATGGAAAACGTCTCGGTGTCATTGAGCGCAGCCGGCTGGCCGTTGTCCGTGACGCGCACGGTGAAGGTGTTCGTGCTCGGGCCTTGCACTTCCGTCGGCGTCCAAGTGAACACGCCGCCGGTCGTGATGCTCGCGCCCGCCGGAAAGCCCGGGTCGAGGCTGAAGGTGAGTTGCTGCGCGGGCAGGTCGGAATCCGTCGCTGTCGCGGTGAAAGAAATCAGACCGCCCTCGTTGCCCACTTGATTGCCAATCGCCGCCAGCACCGGCGCGGCATTGGTCTCATTGACTGTGATGGAAAACGTCTCGGTGTCATTGAGCGGCGCGGGCGTGCCGTTGTCGGTGACGCGAATCGTCACCGGATAAACGCCCGGCCCCTGCGCCTCCGTCGGCGTCCAGGTGAACAGGCCGCTAGTGGGATTGATGCTCGCGCCCGCCGGAACGCCTGCGTCGAGCGAGTAAGTCAAAGTCTGCACCGAGCCGTCTGCGTCGGTAACGACGGGTGTGAAGCTGAACAGGCTGCCTTCGCCAATGCTCTGGCTGGCGATAGTCGCGATGACCGGCGCGCGGTTCGGCTGCTTGATGAAGACCGAGCCGTCAATCTGGGAACTGGTCGCCACTTCCAGATTGCCGTTCACCACTTCAAAGGCCGTGACCGATCCATCAATCGTCAACGGCGTGGAATTCGACGGCGCGCCCACGAGGCGGAAGCGCACTTCAAACGTCGGCGAGCCTTCGGGCAGATCAATGAAGCCGCCGCTCGAATCATCCCACTGCACGGTGATGATGCCGGGGTTGCCCGGGAGGTTGGTGTAGCCGCGCGCGAAGTTGGTGTTGAAGTTGCCTGCGGCCATGCCCGGCAGGCTGAGCGTACCGAGGTTGACGAAGGCCACCGTCTGCGTGTCCCAGCGCAACGTGAACTGGAAGCCGTTCACGTATGTGAAGCCGGACGTAATGATCGGGACCACAATCTCGTCGCCGGGAAAACCGTTCGTCACCGGCGCAATGAAGGTCACGCCGTTCGTGCCGGCGGAGACCGGCGCTTTCTTCGGCGAACCGACGGCGCTGACCGGCGGCGTCCACGAGTTGTTCACGTCACCCAATTTGATGGCCACAAAATCCTGACCAGCGGTGTCGGCCCCGACGCTGGTGTAAGTGCGGTTGGTGGGCGCGGTCCACGGGGCGTTGATGTTGGTGAACACGAAATCCGCCGGCACAAAACGCCACAGGCCGCGCGGGAAACGGTTCGTCGAACCGAGCACGAGCCGGCGCACGAAGGAAAGGTCGAGCGTGGTGATGCTGCTGGATCCGTCCACGTCGCCCGCGAGCCGTTTGTATGGCGTGTCGAGCGGCGCGAGATTCAGGATGTGGCGGCGCAGGAAGGTGATGTCGAGCGTGCTCACGCCGTCCGCCGGCTGACCGCTGGTCGGCGCGAGCGCGTGGACATTCACGTCATTCGCCGCGTCGAAGACGAGATTGTAAGTGCCGTCCGCGACGGTGGCCGCCGTGGTGTTCGTCGGACCAACGAGCGTCGAGGTCGCCACGCGCTTGTCCGTCGTGGTGGGCGGATAATTCGTGGGCAGGAACATGGTGCCGCTGACCGTGACGATGGCGCGGCCAAACGCCGTCTGGCTGCACTCCGAGAAATTGCCGCACGAGTCCGTGGCCCGCCAGGTGCGCGTGGCGCTGTAACTCGAGCCGCACGTCCCGTTCGTCACGCTGCTGACGATGACGATGGACACGTTCGCGCCGTCCGCGATGTCCGTCGCGCCGGGGAAATCAAACGACCAGACGCCCAGGCAGTTGATATTCTTATTCGGCGAGCAAGTGATGACCGGCGGGGTGGTGTCTTGCACGGTGACCGTCTGCGCGCAGGTGACCTGGTTGCTGCAACCGTCATAAACGCTCCACGTCCGCGTGGCGGTGAACATCAGCCCGCACGGGCCGGGGTTCGTGATGGTGCTGGTGATGGCGACATTGACGTTCGTACCGATGCACAGGTCGTTGCCGGAGGGCGCATCAAAGTTCCAGGCCTGGCCGTACTCAATGGTCTTGTTCGGCGCGCAGGCGACCACAGGCGGCGTGGTATCAATGGCCGTGACCGTCTGCGCGCAGACGGTGCGGTTGCTGCATGAGTCAATCAGTTCCCAAGTGCGAATGGCAACGAAGCCGCAGGTGCCGGTGTAATTCGTGACCGTGCTGAGAATGTTCGTGGTCACGGGCAGCCCGCCGCAACTGTCCGTGACGACGGGGATGTTGAACGTCCACGGCGTGCCGCACTCCACGATCTTGTCCGACTGGCAGGTCACGAGGAGCGTGCGGTCAATGCTGAGGATGTTGTTAATGTTTGTGACCGGAAGCTCTATCAGGTCGGTGGCAGCAAACAGCGCTGTGGGGTTGCTGTCTATTGTCACGGGACAGGTCGCCGCCGCCGGACCCACAAGCTGGAGCCGTATGCCGAAGACCATGGCTCCGTCCGGCTGATTGGTAACACTGCTGTTTGGTTCAAACCAAGCCACTGCAACGGTGCCATCCCCAGGGAAAAAGCCGAAATCGTTCGTCGTCATACCGGGGAGCGAGAACTGCTCCACGGCAACGAAGCGCGCCACGTTGGTGGCCCAATGAAAGGAAAACGAAAAGCTTCCCACTCCGGTGAAGTTCGTCACGCGGATCGGCACCACCACCTGCGAGTTCGTCACGGCGTTGGTCGCGCCCACGGCGAAGGTCAGCGTGGCGGCGCGTGCACTGCCGGCGGCGAGGCCGAGCAGCAGCGCGAGCGTGAGGAGAAATGCGCCCTTCCGGCGCGTCTTCGTTCTCAAGGATTCCATGTTCATAGCGTTTTGTTTTTCTGATTATTCAATGCGCAGCCGGTAGAAGCGCTGCGTGGCGGCAGGAGAAGGATCGTGGAGCGTCTGCACCGCGCCGTTGCCGGGCTGCGGAGGCAGGGCGTTCCAGTTCGTCAAGGAAAGCGAGTCCGTGTATTCGAGAATGTAATTCTTGCCCGTGATCGTGGGCACGGCCACGCCGAAAGCTCCGGCCGCAAACGCCGGCTGCACGAGTTTGAATTCAGGCCCGCTCGGAGCCGCGCCCAGCACCTTGATCTGCCCGGACAGGCGCGTGAACGGCACGGGCTGGAGATTGACCGTGGCCTCGCACGCGGCAATGGCGTCGGAGAAGGCCACCGGGGAAACGCTGCCGGCGACGCCGATCACGTCGAAGCGCACGGCGAACATCACGGTGCCGTCCGCCGCCGTGACGCCGACGGCGTTCGGATCATCCCACGAGAAGCTCAACCGGCCTTGCGGCACCTGATTCGTGCCGAAGTTGCCCACGCCCAGTCCGGCGAGGCCGAATTCTTCCACGCGCGAGAAGCGCACCACCGCCGGGTCCCACGTCACCGTGCCTTGCGCGGTGCCGATCTGGTTGAAGCCGCTGACCGACACGCGCACCACGACGCTGGTGCCGGTCACATTGGTCGCACCGATGGCGCGGAACGTGACCGCCGAGCCGGACTTGGCGAGCGACTTCGGCGCGGCGGAGAGGCCGGGACTGGCCGAGGCGTTCACGTCGCCGAGTTTGAGGGCCATGAAATTCTGGCCGCCCAAGTCAGCGGCGAGGCCGGGATACGTGCGGTTCGTCGGTGCGTTCCACGGCGCGAGCGGATTCGGGAAGACGTAATCCGCCGGCACGAAGCGCCACAGCCCGGCGGGCAGGCGGTTCGTGAGTCCGAGCACGAGACGGCGCATGAGCGAAAGGTCGAGCGTCGAGATGGTGCCCGAGGCGTCCACGTCGCCGGCCAGAAGTTTGTACGGCGTGTCAAAAGTCGCCAGATTCAGGATGTGGCGGCGCACCAGCGAAATGTCGAGCGTGGTCACGCCTTCCGCCGGGTCCGTGGGCGGCGGTGCGAGCGGATTGATGACCACGTTGCTCGCGGCATCGAAAACAAGTCCGTACGAACCATCGGTGATCGAGACGGCGCTGGTGTTGGTCGGACCCATCAAGGTCGCGCCGGGCACGCGCTTGTCCGTGAGCAGCGAGGGCAGATTGGTCGCCACATAATTTGTGGGCGTGAACAGGATGCCGCTCACCGTGACGAAGGCGCGTCCGCGCGCGGTCTGCGTGCGGGTCGCGCTGTTGCCGCACTGATCCTGCACGCGCCAGGTGCGGACCACCGTGAAGCCCGCGCTGCATGTGCCGTTCGTGATGGTGCTGAGAATGACCGTGGTCAGGTTCGTGCCCGAGACATCCGTGGACGTAGGTTCGCCGAACGACCACGCGCCGAGGCAGTTCACATTCAAGTCCGCCATCGCGCCGATGACCGGCGGGGTGGTGTCGCGCACGGTGACGATCTGGGTGCAACTGATCTTGTTCGAGCAGGCGTCCACCAGTTCCCACACGCGCGTAGCGATGAAAGCCGGACCGCACGGGCCGAAGTTCGTCGAGGTGTTGACGATGCTGATGGTGACGTTCGTGCCGCCGCAGTCGTCCACGCCGGTCGGCGGGTCAAAGCTCCACGCCTGGCCGAACTCGATGGTCTTGTTGGTCGAGCAGGTGGCCGTCGGCGGCGTGGTGTCCACGACTTGCACGGTCTGGCTGCAGAAGCTCAGGTTGCCGCAGCCGTCCGACGCCTGCCAGGTGCGCGTGGCGGTGAAGGTGTTGCCGCACTGGCCCGCGCGGTTCGTGACCGTGCTGATGACGAGGATGTTCGTGATGTTGCCGAGGCAATGGTCAGTCGCGGACGGCGCGTTGAAGGTCCACGCCTGGCCGCACTCGACGATCTTGTTCGCCGCGCAGCTCATCACCGGCGGCAGCGTGTCAATGGCTGTCACGACCTGCGTGCTGGTGGTGATGTTGTTGCAAGGGTCCACGATCTGCCAGATGCGCGTGGCGAAGTAGCCGCAGGTGCCGGTGTAGTTCGTGACCGTGCTGGAGACGAGCACCTGGAGATTCGTGCCGTTGCAGCCGTCGGTGCCGGACGGGCGGTCGAAGTTCCACACGTCGCCGCATTGCACGGTCTTGTTCGCCGAATGAATCGCGACCGGCGGCGTGGTGTCCACGACGAAGACGGACTGGCTGCAAGTGGTCTTCAAGCCGCAGGAATCCGTGGCCTCCCAGGTGCGCGTGGCCACAAAGGTCGCGCCGCACTGGCCGTTGGTGATGATGCTGGTCGAGACAATGCGGAGCGAGACGTTCGTGCCGCCGCAGTATTCCTGATAGGTCGGCGCGTCGAAGGTCAGCACGTCGGTGCATTCGATGGTCTTGTTCGGCGCGCAATTGAGAATAGGCGGCGGCGTGACGACGCTGACGATCTGGGTGGCGAGCACGCCATTGCCGCAGGCGTTGGTCGCGGCCCACACGCGCGTGGCCACGTAGGTCGGGCCGCAGCCGAGGTTCGTGAAGGTGGTGAAGACTTCCACGGTCTCGCCGGGCGTGAGGCAGTTGCCGGCGTTGATGGGCGGATCAAAATCCCACGGCACGTCGCAGTTCAACGTCTTGTTCGACGCGAGCAGGAAGGGCGCTCCGTCCTGGGTGACGGTGTGGTTGAGGCCCGCGAGCCGGATGACCGACGTGCGCGGCGTGGCGAAAGGATTCTGCGCCACGGCGTAGCTCACGATGGAAGTGCCGGTGACATTTGTCGGCCCGAGGATGGTGATCCAACTGTTCGTCCGGTTCACGTTCCAAGTGCAGAGCGTGGGCGAGGTGACAAACACCGAACTGGTCGAGGCGAGGAAGCCATGCGCCTGATCCGGCGGCGTGATGGTGTAGCTGCACACCAGCCCGGCCTGCACGATGCGCGCAACTTTGCCCGCCACCACCACGAGGCCGGTGCGCGACTGGCCGCTGGGATTGGCGGACACGAGATAGTTCACGGTCTGGCTGCCGGTGTAATTCGTCCCCGCCGCAATGGTGATCCAGGTGTTCGTCTCCAGCACCGTCCACGGGCACGGGTTGCTGGTCGTGACGCTGATCGCGCCGTTCTCCGCCTCGAAGCCGTGGCTCAGATTCGTGGGCGTGACCGTGAAGGTGCAGAAGACCGTGGCCTGCGTGATGTTAAAGAACACGCGCTCAATCGTGCTGCCCACGCTGATCTGACCGATGCGCTGCGCGCCGCTCACGTTCACGGCCACGGAGTAGGTGACGGTGATCAGGTTCGAGACCTGCGAGCTGGAGAGGATGTTGATCCACGAGTTCGACTTCGCGGCGGTGTAGGTGCAGCCCTGCGGCGTCACCACGCTCACCGTGCCGGTCTCCATGAGCGCGCCGTGGAACGCGCCGTTCGTCTGGAGCGTGTAGCCGCAGCCCGAGCCGAGCTGCGCCACCGTGAAAGTCTGATCCGCGACGGTGAAGGTGCCGGTGCGGTCCTGGAAGTTCGGATTCGACTGGACGGAATAAGTGAAAGAGCCGGGCACCTGGCCGGTGATGGCGATCCAATCATTGGTATTGTTCACGGACCAACTGCACTCAGTGTCCGTGCTCACCGTGACCTGCCCGGTGCTGAACAGGGAGCTGTGCAAACGCCCCGTCGGCGTCAGCGAATACGTGCAAGGCAGACCAAACTGCGAAATCGCCAGCGGAATGCCCGCGATCACGACATTCGCCGAGCGCGTCAATGGAGAACTGTTGGGGGCGAGAGTGATGCGCACCAACGGACTGCTGTTCGTGCCCTCCACACCGGCCTTGATGTCGATCCAGCCGTTTGTGGCCACCGTCACCCAGGTGCAGCCGTTGGAGGCGATCACTTGCAGCGGAGGCATCGCGCCGCCCAGCGGCTGGGTGAAGGTGTAGTTGGAGTAGGACAGCGAGTACTGGCACGTGACGCCCGGCTGCGCGACCGTGAACGCCAGTCCCGCCAGCAGCACCGTGCCGGTGCGCCCGACGAAGGAAGGATTCGCGCTGACCGAGTAGGAAATGTTGCTGCTGCCCGCGTAGTTCGTGCCGCCGGGGAACGTGATCCAACTGTTCAAATTGCTCACCGTCCAAGGACAGCCCGCGAGAGCGCTCACGGTCACTTGTCCGCCGGTCGCGCCCGGGCCGACTGCGGCGTTAGTCGCGGAAATGGTGAACGAGCAGGCTTGCCCGCTCTGGCGGACGAACAGAGTCAGGCCGGCAATGGTCACCCGGCCCGTCCGCGAAGAACCCAAATTATTCACATCCGGGGCGAGGAAAATCGTCGCGCTGCCCAAGCCGTTGGTCTGGTCCTGCAACTGAATCCAAGGGTTCGTGTTCACCAGGCTCCACGGGCAGTCCAGCAACGTCGTCAAATCCACCTGCAAGATGTCTCCGAAGGGTCCGCTCAGGACGGTATTGGTGTTGAGCGAAGGATTACACGTCCCGCCCGCCTGCGTGATCGTGAAGGTCTGACCGGCCACGAACACCAGCGCGCTGCGCGGAGACGACAAATAATTTGCCTCCAACACATACGTCACCACGCCATTGCTGGTGCCGGCGTAGGGCAGAATGGAAACCCACGCGTTCGTGTTGCTCACCGTCCAGGTGCAGCCGACCGGCGCGGACACGTTCACCGTGCTCGTCGTCGCGATGCCGGTGTGCGAACGCCCCGCCGGGCTGATGGACGCGGTGCAAGGCACGCCCGTTTGCGTGATGGTCAGCAACTGGTCGCCAACCGTCACCACGCCCACGCGGGTCAAGGACGTGGCGTTCGACAGCACCGCGTAGGTCACGCCGCCGCTGTTCGTCTGGCTGGCCGGGCTTTGGATGGAAATCCACGCGTTCGTGTTGCTCACCGTCCAGCGGCAGCCGGTCAAAGTCGTGAGACCAACCGTGTTCGTCGCGGCGGCAAAACTATGGGAGGGATTCGGCACCGACAGCGCGAACGTGCAAGGCGCGCTGGTCTGGATGATGGAATACGGCATCCCCGCGATCTGCACCGCGCCCGTGCGGAACAGCCCGCTCGGATTGGCGCCCAAGGCGTATTCCACAATTTGTCCCGTCGTCCCGTTCGTCGGCGACGTCATCGTCACCCAAGGATTTGTGTTGATGATCGTCCAGTTGCACGACCCGCCCATCGTGGTCAGTGTGACCTGCCCGTTCACCGCGCCGAAATCATGGAACCCATTCGGCGACGACAGCGAATACAGGCAGCTCGCCGCCGACTGCGTGATCGTGAACTCACGGCCCGCGACGAAGATGCTGCCGGTGCGCGACGACAACGTGGAGTTCGCCGCGAGGGTGTAATTCACCGCGCCGTTGCCCGTGCCGCCTGCGGTCAGGACCGTGATCCAAGAATTGCTCGTGCTCGCCGTCCACGCGCACGCCGAGGCGTTCACGGTGAACGCGTTGGATTCCACGCCCTCGCCGTGGCTGCGGCTCGTGAGCGGCAGCGTGACCGGGCAGGTGTTCGCCGACTGCACGACCGTGAAGGCACGCGTGGCGATCATCACCTCGCCGGTGCGGGCCGTGCCGTTCGGGTTGTAAGCCGTGGCATACGTCACGAAGCCGCTGCCCGTGCCGTTCGTGCTGGAGAGAATTGTGAGCCAGGAATTCGTGTTGCTCACCGTCCACGGGCAGCCGCCGGGCGACGTGACCGCCACCGAGCCGCCCTCGGAGGCGAAGCCGTGCGTCTGGTTCGTCGGTGCAATCGTGTACGAGCAGCTCGAACCGTTCTGCACAATTGTGAAGTTCTGCTGCGCGATGACCACCATGCCGGTGCGCGCGACCGACGACGCATTCACCGCCACGCTGTAAGCCGCGTCGCCGTTGCCGGTGCCGTTCGTCGCGGTGAGGATTGTGACCCACGCATTCGTGTTGCTCACCGTCCAGTTGCAGCCCGCCACCGCCGTGATGCTCACGAGGCCGCCCTCGGTGCCGGCGCTGTGTGAGCGCGTGGTGGGGAGAATCGAATAGGAACACGCCGCCGCGCTCTGCGTCACCGTGTAAGTCACGCCCGCGATGCTCATCACGCCCACGCGGACGACGCCGGTGGGATTCGCCGCCACGGTGAAATTCACCGCGCCATTGCCCGCGCCGTCCAGCGGCAGCGAGAACGTGATCCAAGAATTTGTGTTCACCACGTTCCACGCGCAGAGCGCATTGCCGGTGATGGTGACGCTGCGTGCGCCGCCCGCCGCCACCACCGAGGTCGCGTTCGTGCTGAGGGTGAAGTTGCACGCGCCAATAATGTTGACCGTGGTGGATGCGTAGCTCGCAGGCAGCGGGTTCGCCGTGAGGTCGGAGACCTGCGCGAAGATCGGCGTGTTTGTGAAAACAACATCCGTGGTCGCGAAGCCAGTGCCGGGCGTCGCACGGAACAAGACTTCGGCCACGACGTTCGAGCCGGGCGCGAAGGTCACGCCCGTGCCGATGTCCAGACCGAGCTGCACGCCCATGCGGCCTGCGGCGAGTGCGGCCGGCGAGGAGTTCACGGAGAAGGTCGCGTTCAAATTGCTCGACGCCACGCCACGCACCGCCTGTACGAAGAGCAGTTGGTTCGTGTCAAACTGGAGGCTCAAGCCCATCGCGTTTTCCAGGCCGGTGGATTCAAGCACGATGCGGACGCGATTGGTCTGGCCGCGCGCCACATTCATCGGCAGCGCCCGCACCACGCGCGTCGCACCGGCCTGCACGACCGTGAACGGCGTGCCGCCGATGTAGATGCCGCCGAGGCGGAGAGCGCCGCTGTTCGTGACGACTGAGAACGTGACCGAGCCGCTGCCCGTGCCATTCGTGGGCAGCGAGGTGATCGTAATCCACGAATTGCTGTTCACCACCGCCCACGCGCACACGTTGCTCGCGGCGAAGGTGAAAGAGCCGTTGGTCGCATTTGCCGCGAAGCTCAGGCTCGACGGCGTGAAAACGTATGTGCAGGGCTTCGACGCCTGCGTGACGGTGAAGTTCTGTCCGGCGATGACCACCACGCCCGCGCGCGGCGAGAAGTCCGGATTCGCCGCCACCGCATAAGCCACCGTGCGCGTGCCCGTGCCGCCGTTCGTGATCGTGATCCACGCGTTGGTGTTCACCACATTCCACGCGCAAGCCGCGTCGGTGAGGACATCCACACTGCCGGATTCCGCGTCACCACCGTGCGTCGCGCTGTTCGCCGAGAGCGAGAACACGCACGGCACGCCGGCCTGCACGATGTTGAACGACTGGCCCGCGACGACCACCGCGCCGGTGCGGCTCGACACACTGGGATTCGCCGTGACCGCATAAGTCACCACGCCGACGCCTTGGCCGCTCGCGCCCGTGGTCACGATGATCCACGGCTGCGTCGCCACCGCCGTCCAGTCGCAACCGACCAGCGTCTGCACGTTGAAGGAACCGTTCGTCGTCGCCGCGCCGAGAGAAATTTGCGCCGGCACCAGCGCGTAAGTGCAAGGCGCACCGTCCTGGCTGATGACCACGGTCTGACCGCCGATGATGACGAGACCCGAGCGCGGGAAAATCGTGGGATTCGCCGCGACGGTGTAATTCGCGCTCCCGCTGTTCGTGCCGTTCCACCCGTCAAAATTGATCCACGAGTTCGTGTTGAACACGTACCAGATGCAGCCGCTGCCGGTCGTGACCGGGATGCTGCCGCCCGCGCCCGCCGAGTTGTGCGACGCCACCGGCGGCGTGACGGTGAACGAGCAGGACTGCCCCGCTTGGTTCACCGTGACCGGCGCTCCGCCAATCGTGAACACGCCCTGACGCGGCGTGCCGCTTGCGTTCGCCGCCACGGTGTAGCTCACGCTGCCCGCGCCCGTGCCGCTGGTGGCGGTGTTGAAGGTGATCCACGCGTTCGTGTTCACCACCGTCCAGCCGCAAGTTCCGGTGTTGACCGTGAAATTCGCCGTGCTCGTCTCCGCGCCCGGCCCATGCGTGCGGATGGGCGGATTGACCGTGAAGCCGCAGCCCGAACCCCATTGCGTGATGAGCAGCAAGTCGCCGCCGACATTGAAGTAGCCGTAGCGCGGATTGACCCCGGGATTCGCCACGATGGAGTAACTCACCGTCGTCAGCGCTGCGTTGCCGCTGCCGTTCGCCGTGACGGTCAGCCATGAGTTCGTGTTCAACACACTCCACCCGCAGCCCGCCGTGGTCGTGACCGTGAAGGAGTTGTTGTTCAAGCCCGCGCCGTGCGTGCGGTTCGTCGGCGAGACGCGATACGTGCAGCCCGTGCCCATCTGCGTGAGTCCGAAAGCAATGCCGCCGACATTCACGAAGCCGGCACGCGGCGCGAAATCCGTGTTCGCCGCGAGGCTGTAAAGCACATGGCCCGGCCCATCCACACGCGGACCGGAGGTGATGGTGACCCACGCGTTCGTGTTCGTGACGCCCCATGAACAGCCCGTGAGCGTAAGGACGCCGATGCCGCCACTCTCCGCTGTCGCGCGATGCACGCCGTTGCTCGTCAGCAACGCCAGCGTGCATTCGAGTCCGGGCAATTGCGTCACCGTGAAGGTCTGGCCCGCGACGCTCACCGTTCCCGTGCGAGAGAGCACGGAAATGTTCGACGACACGCTGTAGTTCGCCGGACCGCTGTTCGTGTTGTTCAACGGCGAGGTAATCGTGATCCAAGGACTGCCGCTCGCCACCGTCCACACGCAACCGGGCAGCGTCGCGACATTGACGGAACCGTTTTCCACGCCTGGCCCGTGCACCGCGCTCGTGGACGAGAGGAAATAATTACACGCCGCGCCGTCCTGATTGACCGTGAAGTTCAGCCCGTCAATCCGCACCACCGCCGAACGCGCCAGCGCGGTCGGGTTCGTGGCGATGAGGTAGCTCACGCTGCCGCTGTTCGAGTTGTTCAGGCTGGAGAGAATCGTGATCCACGGCGCACCGTTCGAGACGCTCCAGGTGCAACCAATCAACGTCGTGACGGAAACCGTGTTGCTCGCCACGCCCGGTCCGTGCGTCGCGCTGCTTGACGAAAGCTGGAAGCTGCACGCCGCGCCCGCCTGCGCCACCGTGAAGGTCAGCCCAGCCACCGTCACCGTGCCCGTGCGGAAGAGCGCGGTGGAATTCGACTGCGCGCTGAACGTCACCACGCCGCTGTTCGTGAAACTCGGCCCGTTGAGAATGTTTAGCCACGGCGTCGCCGTACTCGCCGTCCACACGCAGCCGGTCAGCGTGTTCAAACTCACCGAGCTGTTCACCGGCGTCGAGACGAGCGTCACGCTGTTCGAGTTGAGCGAGTAGCTGCACGGAGCGCCGTCCTGCGTGACGGTGAAATTCTGCCCCGCGACCAGCACCGTGCCGGTGCGCGTGAGCGCAGTCGGGTTCGCCTGCAAATTGAAATTCGCCAGCCCGCTGTTCGACTGCGTGCCGCTCGTGACCACCGAAATCCACGGCGTCGAAGTCGTCGCCGTCCACACGCAGCCCGTCAGCGTCGTCACGCCCACCACGCCCGGCCCCGCGCCGAAGCCGTAGTTCGCGCCGCCCGACGAGAGCACGTAGTTACACGCCGCACCCGCCTGCGTGATGGTGAGCACCTGGCCCTGAATGTTCACGAACGTCGTGCGCGGCAACGCCGTCGGATTCGTCGCCACCTGATAGCTGAACGTGCCGCTGTTCGTGTTGTTGAGCGGCGAAGTAATCGTGATCCACGGCGCACCGTTCGAGGGCGTCCAGGTGCAACCAATCAAAGTCGTGACTGCGACTGAGTTCGCTTCCAAGCCCGCGCCGTGCGCCACGCTGTTCGTCGAGAGCGCGAACGTGCAGGGCGCTCCGCCTTGCACGACCGTGAAATCAATTCCCGCCGCGCTCACCAAGCCCGTGCGCGAAAGCGCCGTGGGATTCGCATCCACGCGATAGCTCACCGTGCCGCTGTTGGAATTGTTCAGGCTGGAGAGAATCGTAATCCACGGCGTGGCCGTGCTGACGGGCCAGGTGCAGCCCGGGAGCGTCGTGACGGCCACCGTGCCGGTGTTCGCCTGATACGTGAACGAGGCGAAATTGGTTCCGAGCGTGAACTCGCAGCCCGCGCCGAGCTGCGTGACCGAGAAATCAATTCCCGCCATCCGCACCACGCCCGAACGCGCCAGCGCCGTCGCGTTCGACAGCACGCGATACGTCACGCTGCCGGAGTTCGTGTTGTTCAACGGCGATTGGATGACAATCCACGCGTTCGTGTTGTCCACGGTCCACGGACAGCCGAGCAGCGTCGTGACCGCAACCGTGTTCGTCGCCGGACTGGCGGTGTGCGTCACGCTGTTCGTCGCGAGACTGAACGTGCAGCCCGCCGCCGCCTGCGAGACTGCGAAATCCAATCCGGCAATTCTCAGCACCGCCGAACGCTCCAGCGCCGTCGGGTTCGCCAGCACGCTCAGAATCACCGTGCCGCTGTTCGTGTTGTTCAGCGGCGACTGCACCACGATCCACGGCGGGATGTTCGACACCGACCACGGGCAGCCGATCAGCGTCAGCACCTGCACCGTGTTCGTCTCGGCCGCGCCGCCGACCGACACGCCGAACGAATCCAAATCATACGAGCACGCCGCTCCGGCCTGCGTGATGGTGAAGTCCAGTCCCGCGATGCGAACCGTGCCGCTGCGCTGAAGTGAAGTCGGATTCGCCGCCACGCTGTAGTTCACCAACGCGCTGTTGCTGTTGTTGAGCGGTGAAAGAATCGTGATCCAAGGCGTGCCATTGGAAACGCTCCAGGTGCAGCCAACCAAAGTCGTCAACGCCACGGAACTCGATGCGGCCCCCGCGCCGTGCGTCGCGCTGTTCGTCGCCAGCACGAACGAGCAGGTCGCCGGCGCTTGCGCGACCGTGAAATTCAACGACGCGATGCTCACCACGCCCGTGCGCCAGAGCGCCGTCGGATTTGCCAGCACGCGATACGTCACGTTGCTGCTGCCGGTGTTGTTGAGCGGCGAAAGAATTTCGATCCACGGCGTCGTGTTCGACACCGACCACGCGCAGCCGACCAGCGTGGTCAAAGAAACGGAATTCGTCGCCGCGTCCACGGCGTGAACCACCGCGTTGGAGGAAAGAGAGTAAGTGCAGCCCGCGCCCGCCTGCGCGACTGTGAAGTCCTGGCCAGCAATCCGCAGCACTGTGTTACGCGGCAGCGCCGTGGTGTTTTCCGCGACCGAGTAATTCATCGTGCCGGAGTTCGTGCTGTTCAGCGGCGTGAGAATCGAAATCCAAACCACGCCGTTCGACACGCTCCACTCGCAGCCGATCAGCGTCGTGACCGCCACGCTGCCATTCGTGGCCGCGAAGCCGAACGAAGCGCCGCCCGGCGCGAGCGAGAACGTGCAGGCCGCGCCCGCTTGCGTGATGCTGAGTTCCTGTCCCCCGGCCGTGACCACGCCCACGCGCGCCAGCGCCGTGGGATTCGCCAGCACGCGATAGGTCACCGTGCCGCTGTTCGTGTTGCTGAGGCTGGAAAGAATTTCGATCCACGCATTCGTGTTCACCACATTCCACACACAACCGACCAGCGTGGTGAGCGCGACGGAATTAGTGGCCAGATCCGAACCGTGCGCCGCGCTGTTCGTCGCCAGCGCGAACGTGCAGGCCGCGCCGCCTTGCGTAATGGTGAACGTCTGATCCGCGACCGTCACAACGCCCGTGCGGAAAAGCGCCGTCGGGTTCGCAGCCAGCGCGTAGCTGAACGAGCCGCTGTTCGTGTGCTGCAACGGCGGAAGAATCGTCACCCACGCCGCGCCGGTCGTCGCCGACCACACGCAGCCATCCAAAGTCGTGACCGTGACGGCGTTCGTGACCGCGCCCGCGCCGTGCGTCGCACTGTTCGCGCCGAGCGAGAACGTGCAGCCCGCACCCGCCTGCGAGATCGCGAACGGCTGGCCACCGACCACCACCACGCTGGAGCGCGGCAGCGACGTCGGGTTCGCCTCAATCGTGTAGCCCACCGTGCCGGTGCCCACTCCACCCGGCACGGTGAGCGTAATCCAAGAATTCGTCGCGACGGCGTTCCACGGGCAGTTGATGCTCGTCGTCACGCTCACCAGTCCGGTCTCCGAACCGGAGCCGTGCGCGCGATTGCCCGGCGTGAGGACGTAAGTGCATATCACCGCCTGCTGCGTCACCACCAAAGTTTGATCCGCGACGGAAATGAAACCGACGCGCTCGGTGAGCAGCAGATTTTCCGCGACCGCGTAATTCACCGAGCCGTTTCCGCGGTTCGTGGTCGCGGCGAGAATCGTGAGCCAAGTGTTCGTCGTCGTGGCCGTCCACGGACAATCCGCCAGCACGGCGACGCTGACCAAGCCGGTCGCGGCGTTGGCCGTGAAAAGTTGCTGCACCGGGGTCAGCCCATACACGCAGGGAGCCGCCGCCTGCGTCACGCTGAAGGTCTGCCCACTGACCAGAATCGTTCCGGCCCGCGGCAGCGCCACAGGATTTGCCGCCACGGTGTAGTTCACCACGCCGTTGCCCAGGCCGTTCGTCGGCAGAGTGAGCGTGATCCAACTGGCCGAGGTCGAAGCCGCCCACGCGCAGTCGTTGCTCGTCGCCACGCTGAACGCGCCGCTGTCCGCGAGCGAACCGTGCGCCGCGTTCGTCGCCGACAAAACATAAACGCACGGACGCGCCAGTTGCTGCACCGTGAAAATTTGCCCGGCGATTTCCACCCGGCCCGCGCGCCCGACGCTGAACGGGTTCTCCGCCACCACGTAATCAATGTTCGTGCTGCCGAGGCCGTTGGTCTCGGACACGATCGTAATCCAGCCGTTCGTGTTC
>JANNGC010000119.1:0-1922 GCA_031380445.1 Pedosphaera sp. | reverse complement strand
TGAAATCCGGCAGCGGCGTCGCTCTTCTTGCCTTTGCGGACGTAATCCTGCGCTTTGAGCAGTTCGGCGCGAAGCATGGCGACAGCCTTGGAGGCGGTGCCAGGTGCCTTGTCTTTATCCGCCCTGGCCCCGGCACCGAGCGTGGCTGCCGTCATGGCGGCGGGATTGATGAGCGCTTGCTCCAAGTTCGCCGGGTGCGTCTTGACGATCATGGTCTGTCCGGAAATGAGCGCGCCGGGGCCGTGCCCGGTGTGGATGGTGGTGACGCCGAAGCTGCGGACGTAATCGACCAGCGGGTCGCGCCCGTTGTAGGCGTCGATGGCGCGCAGCTCGGGCTGGAGCGGCGCAGATTTCTCCAACTGCTCCTGATCGTGCGGTTGGTTCAGGAGGCCCGAGAAACCGACGACCGTGTGGGCGTCGATGAGTCCGGGCGTGACGACTTTGGCTTTCAGGATGCGCGCGCCGTTGGGAATTTTCACCGAGGCGGCTTGGCCGACGGATTTGATCTTGCCGTCTTTGATCAACACGACGCCGTCGCGAATGGCCTCGCCCGCCATGGTGTGAATGATCTCGCCTTGAACGGCGATGTCTTCAGCGCCAGCCGTCGCCGCGAGCAGGCTGACCAGCGTAACAAGATGCAGTGCGAGCTTTTTCATCGGGCTTCCTCCCAGGTTCCAAAACAGCAGAGATGCGCGGCGCGTGGATTCCCAGCACCGTAACCGCCCGTGGACCAGAGGCGATCCTTCTCGTTCTCGCGGTCGAAGACTTTGACGCCGTCCACATAGGTTTCGAGAACGTGGGTATAGACGCTGAACGGATCGCCAGAGAGGACAACGAAATCGGCATCCTTGCCGGCTTCAAGCGAGCCAGCCTGAGCCTGAAGGTCGAGCATCTCCGCGCCGCTCAACGTGAGGGCGCGCAACGCACCGGCCCGCGACATGCCGGCGCGAACCGCGAAAGCAGCGGAGCGCAGGAAGAGCCGCGAGTCAGTCACAGGGTCATCCGTGTGAAAACCAACGGGCACGCCGGCCTTCTCCAGCGCGAGGCCACTTTTCCAATCCACATCGCGGGCTTCGAGTTTCCCGCCGGGACTGTCGAGCAGGATGATCGAGCACGGCACCTTGGCCGCCGCGATTTCTGCGGGGACCTTCCAAGCGTCGCTGACGTGGTGCAGCACGACGCGGAAACCAAACTCCTTTTGCAGACGCAGCACGGTGAGAATGTCGTCGTGGCGATGCGTGTGATG
Source organism: Pedosphaera sp. (assembly GCA_031380445.1). Classification (GTDB taxonomy): domain Bacteria; phylum Verrucomicrobiota; class Verrucomicrobiia; order Limisphaerales; family SIBH01; genus JANNGC01. Next base: position 676 of record JANNGC010000119.1, on the reverse strand, counting down.
ATGCACCACGCGCTGGCCTTCGAGAACCTCGACGAGGGTTTCGAGTGCGAGGTCGCGCGCGGGAATTTTGTCGGCGTCGCCTTTGGCGCGGGCGATCTTGTCGCGGTAATCCTGCGCGGCGACAAATTTCTCCCGCACCAGCGCGGCGGATTTGGCACGTGTGCCGGGGAACGGCGGGTCTTTGCGCGAGTTGGTGCCATTGGCCATTTTGAGTCCGCCCGCGACGCGGCCCGCTTTGTTGGTAATGAGCAGGTCGTCGATGGTGTTGCCGTCGCGCAGTTTCAAATAAAGCGTCTGCCCGCTGATGAGATGGCCCGAGCCGGGCATGATGTTGGCCACAGTGAGGCCGCCAGCCTGGGCCTTCTGAATACTCGCATCCCGCACGTCGATTGCATCAAGCACGCGCGTGTCCGGCTGAATGGGCGCAGACTGATCGCCGCCCGCCGGGCTACCGATGTGACTGTGCGTGTCCACGAGTCCGGGCATGATGACTTTGCCCGTGACATCACGCGTGGTCGCCCCCGCCGGGATGGCCGTGCCACCCGGACCGACGGAGACGATCTTCCCGCGCTGGACCACGAGCACGCCTTGCTCGATGACCTCGCCGCTGATGGTAATGAGTTGCGCGCCGGTAAGCACCAGCGGCGTCTCTTGCGCGGGCGCGAGGATGGCCAGG
>JANNGC010000058.1:0-8542 GCA_031380445.1 Pedosphaera sp. | reverse complement strand
GCGTGGACTTGCCGAGGCCGAAGGTGAGCACCGACTCGGATTGCGAAAGGTAGCCCTTCGCCGGCATGACCTGCTGCGCGAGCGTGCGGCCTTCGACGCGCACCTTCACCCACGCGCCGATGGCGTCGCGGTTGGACTTCGCGCCGATCAACTTCAGTCGCAGCCAGTGATGCCCGAGCTTTTGATCGTTGCGCAACAGCAGCGGCGGGCCGGCGATCTGCGTCAGCACCACGTCGAGATCGCCGTCGCCGTCGATGTCTGCATAGGCCGAGCCGCGGCCGACGATGGGCTTGAACAAATCCGCGCCCGCCTTTTCCGGCGGCACGGGGACGAAGGCTGCGCCTTTCCGTGAACTGACATTCCAGAACAGTTGCGCGGGCTGGCGGTAGCTTTGGCTCTTCTGGATTTTGGAAATCTCCTCCTCGATGTGGCCGTTGCTGGTGAGCACGTCGAGACGGCCGTCGAGATCGTAGTCGAAGAAGAAGAGGCCGAACTTCAGCAACTGCCGACTCGCCGGGCCGAGCCCCTCCGTGATGGCCTCGTCGGCGAAGATCAGCGAATCGTTTTGCGCCACGTAGAGCGCGTTCGGTTCGTTGGCGAAATTCCCAATGGCGATGCCGAGCGCATTGTCGTTGCGGAAGCGCGCCGAGTCGATGCCCATCGCCCCGCGCGCCAGGCCATACGGATCAAACGCCACGCCGGACTGCGCGCCGACTTCTGCGAAGGTTCCGTTGTGACGATTGCTGAAGACAAAGTTCTGCACCTGATCATTCGCCACCACGAAATCGATCCAGCCGTCGTTGTTCAAATCCACGGGCGCGATGCCGAGCGACTTGGCAATTGGTGTGCCGGTCGCTGCGTTCGTGATCTGCACGCCCGCGACGCGCGACACATCCTGAAATTTTCCGCTGCCCTCGTTGTGATAAAGTTGCGGGAACGAACCCTCAAAATTCAGCGGCGGTCCGTAGGCGCGGCCAATGCCCGCCAGCGTGTAGTTCACGCCCTGATCGATTTCGCGCGACCACTTCACGTAGTTGCAGATGAACAAGTCCAGCCGCCCATCATTGTCGTAATCCACAAAGGCCGCGCTCGTGCTCCAGCGTGTCGGCTCATTCACCAGCCCAGCGCGTGCGCTCACGTCCTCAAATTTGCCGCCGCCGAGATTGCGGAAGAGATGATTCTCGCCCACGCCCGTGATGAGCACGTCCACCAGTCCATCGCTGTCGTAATCGCCGACCGCTGCGCCCATGCCGTAGAAGTTTGCCTCGAGACCGGAGCCAGCCGTTGCGTCGGTGAAATGACCGCGCCCGTCGTTATGGTAAAGCGCCATCGCACGGCCCGGCTTTGCGCCGTCGCGCCACGGCCAGTCCCGCCCGCTCACGAACAGCAAGTCCGCCGCGCCGTCCTGATCGAAGTCGAAGAACGCCACGCCGCCGCCCATGGTCTCGGGAAGCAGCTTGTCGCCAGACGCGCCGTTGCGATGGGTGAACTGGATTCCTGATTCTGCGGTGAGGTCCGTGAACTTCACCGTCGGCACGTCGGCCACGGCGCGCGGAAACTCCGGCGCGTTCAGTTCGGTCTTGGATTCACCGGGCTTCTCCTTGCGCCCCGACCACCAGAAGAGAAACACCACGCCAACCGTGACCACGGCGGCAATGACGATGGCCGAACGCTGGAAAGCGCGACCAATCACCGCGTCGTCCTGCGGCGGCAGGTCATCTCGTTTCGGCGAAGGTGCGGACATGCGCGGACTATTGTGAGGGCGCGGGTGGAAGAAAATAGAATTTCCACCCGGCGCGGAGCGCGGACCGCCGAGTCCGCGCGATCATTCAAACTTGAACATCTGCTCCGAACATGAACACGCGGACTCGGCGGTCCGCGCTCCGCCTGAAAATCCCGCCGTGACGCGCGATGAAATTTTCCCCAGCTTCCCGCCGTCCATTACGTCGCCATGAAAAAAACGCTTCTGTTCAACCGCCGCCGGTTCCTCCAGCAGACCGCGCTCGCCGGCACCATGCTCTCCGCCGCGCCGTTCATTCGCGCCGCCGATCCGACGAAGAAATTCCGCACCGCGCTCATTGGTTGCGGTTGGTGGGGGAAAAACATTCTCAAGGAAGCCATCGCCAGCGGACGCATCAAAGTCGTCGGCCTGTGCGACGTGCATGAAAACGTGCGCGAAGTCGCTGCCGAGCAAGTCACCGACCTGAACGGCGACAAACCGAAAACGTACAACGACTTCCGCGAGCTGCTCGAAAAGGAGAAGCCCGAGATCGTCATCATCGCCACGCCCGATCACTGGCACGCGCTCCAGACCATCGCGGCGGTGAAAGCGGGCGCGCACGTCTTCGTCGAGAAACCCACCGGCCACACGGTGAACGAGAGCCGCGCCATGCTCCGTGCTGCGCGCGAGAGCGGACGTGTGGTGCAGGTCGGATTGCATCGGCGCATCGGGCCGCATCACGTCAGCGGCATGAAATTTCTCAAGTCCGGTGCGGTCGGCGATGTTGGCATGGTTCGCATCTTCGCCCACGGTGGCGGCGGCAAGGAACGTCCCGCCGCGAACAGCGAACCGCCCGAGGGCATGGACTGGGACATGTGGTGCGGTCCCGCGCCGAAGCGGCCCTTCAACCAAAAACTGCATCCCGGCGGCTGGCGCAACTTCCTCGACTACGGCAACGGCCAGCTCGGCGACTGGGGCGTCCACTGGCTCGATCAGGTTCTCCTGTGGAGCGACGAGAAATATCCCAAGCGCGTCTTCTGTTCCGGCGGACGGCCCATCGCAGGCGCGGCCGTGCTCAATGACAAGGAACAGACCAGCGACGCGCCGGATCATCAGGTCGCGACGTATGATTTTGAGAGTTTCACCTGCGTGTGGGAACATCGCCGCTTCGCCGACAACAAGGCGGAGAAGCACAAGATTGGCGCCTACTTCTATGGCACCAAAGGCACGCTGCACATCGGCTGGCAGGATGGCTGGACGTTTTATCCCACCGACTCCAAAGCGCAGACGCAGCACGAGAACTCACAGCTTCAACAGCCGGACGGCCACAACCTCAAACTGCTTTGGGCCGACTTCATAGAGTCCATCGAGAGCGGGAAGAAGGCCGTGGCGAACATCGAGATTGCCCACCGCGCCTCGGTGCTGCCGTTGCTCGGCATGATTTCCTGGCGCACCGGCCGCAGCCTCGAATGGGACGCCGCGAAGGAACAAATCATCGGCGACGCGGAGGCGAACAAACTTCTCAGCCGCCCGTATCGCGGGCCGTGGGTGTATCCCGAGGTGTGAACGGAGCGCGGACCGCCGAGTCCGCGCGATCTACGCCCATCAAATCATGGGCTGTTGGAAATGAGGATGAACACGCGGACTCAGCGGTCCGAGCTCCGTCTTCACCGTGCTTTCGGCGTCTTCGGCAGGGCCAGCGTGCAGATGGACATGCAGAGCAGCGCGGCGCCGAGCACCATGAGCGCGGCGACGTTGCTGCCGGTCCGGTCCTTGAGCACGCCCACCAGATGCGGCCCGGCGTAGCCGCCGAGGTTGCCCACAGAATTGATGAAGGCGATGCCCGCCGCCGCGCCCGTGCCGCCGAGGAACGCGGTGGTCATGGCCCAGAAGGGCGCGATGGTGCATTTGAGTCCGATGAAAGCGAGGCTCAACGCGGCCAGCGCGAAATATGGATTCTTGAAATAGGCGCTCAGGGCAAAGCCGACCGCAGAACTCGCCGCCGCCACCGCCACGACGAGGCGACGTTCGCCAGTTTTGTCCGAGAAACGCGCGACCAGCAACATGCCCACGCCGGCCAGGAAGTAGGGGACGGCATTGATGACCCCGATCATGAAAGAGCTGGTGCCGGCTTCGGAGATGCCCTTGACGATGGTGGGCAGCCAGAGTTCGTAGCCGTAGCCGCCGACGTTCATCAGGAAGTAGAGCAGGCACAGGAGCCAGACGCGTCCGCTGGTTAAAATTTGCGCGAGCCCGTGCTGCCCAGCGGCTCCGGGCGCGGCGACATCGGGATCGAGGCGGCTTTGCACCCACGTTTTTTGCGCCGGGGAAAGCCAGCGCGCGTCCTGCGGACGATTGGGCAGAATGAGGAGCACCACGAAGCCCATGAGGACGGCGGGAATGGCTTCGATCAGGAACAGCCATTGCCATCCCGCCAGACCGCCTGTGCCGTCGAGTTCGAGCAACGCGCCGGAAATGGGCGAGCCGATGACGCCGGCCAGCACGCCGCCAGTGGCGAACATGGCCACGGTGCGCGCGCGTTCCTTGGCGGGGAACCAGTAGGTGAGATAGAGAATTACGCCGGGGAAAAATCCCGCCTCCGCCGCGCCAAGCAGGAAGCGCATCGCATAGAACACCATCGTGACGGGTGTCTGATCGCTTCCCGTGGCCGCAATGCCCCATTCAAAACCCCGCATCACGAATCCGGGCATGCTGTTGAGAAACATGAAGCTCATCGAGACGAGGCCCCACACGATCATGATGCGGGCAATCCACATGCGCGCGCCCACGCGCTGGAGGATGAGGTTGCTCGGCACTTCAAAAATAAAATAGCCGATGAAGAACAGTCCCGCGCCGAGTCCGTAGGCCGCGTTGAATTTGTCCTCGCTCACGCCGAGCACTTCGCGCAGGTGCAGCTTCGCGAAGCCCACGTTGATGCGATCAATGTAGGCGATGATGTAGCAGAAGAAGAGCAGCGGGATGAGCCGCCAGGTGACGGTGGACAGCGTGGCGCGTTGTTCTTCGGGAGTCAGCGCGGGAAGCGACGAGGGCGCGGGGTCTGGGTTGCTCATGCGTAGTGCGGACGTTCCAAGGCAACCGGGGCTAACAGCAAGGCGAAAGTGCGACGGGCGCGTAACGCCGGCTTTTCAGCCGGCAAGTTGCGAGACTTTCCAGTCTCGTGTTGATGGGGCTGTCGAGACGCACGTCCGCACGCGTACTCAATTTGTTCTGACTAGCCGGACGCCCCGGCGCGTCAGGAGATGGTTCTCCTGCCGGAGCGGGCGGACAAAAAATGACCACGAACATGAACCGACGGCACTTCATCAAAGCGGGCACTCTGACGCTGGCGGCGGCCTCGCAAGGCTGTGTTTCACGAGTGAAATCTGAGACGAAGGCCGACCTCGCCGCCGCCTTCGACCGCGAGATGGAAGCGTTCATGTCCGCGCGCAGTGTGCCTGGCGGCGCGCTCGCGGTGGTGAAAGATCGGCGGCTCGTGTATGCGCGCGGCTACGGCTGGGCGAATCGCGAGGCGAAGATTCCGGCGCGGCCCGACTCCCTCTTTCGCATCGCCAGCATCTCGAAGCCGATCACCGGCGTGGCGGTGCTGAAACTGGTGGAGGACGGAAAACTTTCGCTGGATGCGAAGGCGTTTCCGCTGCTGGGGATTCAACCGGCGGTGCAGTCGTTCGTGGATCCGGAGCCGCGCTTGCGCGACATCACCATCCGGCAACTGCTCCAGCACACCGGCGGCTGGGATCGCGAAAAGAGTTTTGACCCCATGTTCCGCTCCGACCGCATTGCGCGCGCGAATCTCACGCCGCCGCCCGCCACCTCGCGCGAAGTCATTCGCTACATGCTTTCGCGTCCGCTCGATTTTGATCCCGGCACGCGCTACGCCTACTCGAATTTCGGCTACTGCGTGCTCGGCCGGCTGATCGAGAAAGCCAGCGGCCAGTCGTACGAGAAATACGTGCTGGAAAAAGTTCTCGCGCCAGCGGGCATCAAGCAGATGCGTCTCGGCGCGACGCTCGACGGCCAACAAGCGCCCGGCGAAGTGCGCTACTACCCAAATGAGAAAGCCGAGGCGGAGAACGTCTTCCCCGGCGCGCCGCGCCAAGTGCCGTGGCCCTACGGCGGCTTTCATCTCGAAGCGATGGACGCGCACGGCGGCTGGCTGGCCTCGGCGGTGGACCTCGCGCGCTTCGCGGCGGCGCTGGATGACCCGGCGCACAGTCCGTTGCTGAAGCAGGAATCCTTCACCACGATGTATGCGCCGCCCGCGCCGCCTGCCTCACGTCAGGCGGATGGAACTTTGGCAAGCAGCTACTACGGCTGCGGCTGGATGGTGCGCCCCGTCGGCACGGAAGGCCGCGCGAATTATTGGCACTCCGGCAGCCTGCCGGGCACGAACACGCTGCTCGTGCGTCTCGCCAACGGCCTGAGCTGGGCCGCGCTGTTCAACCAGCGTTCGGAGGACAAGACGTTTCCCGACGGCGCGATGGACGCCGCGCTGCATCGCGCCGCGAACTCGGTGCGCGTCTGGCCGGAGCAGGATTTGTTTGCGGAGTGGAAATAGGACGCCCGGCCCGTCGCCGTCCTACATGCCTGGTCCGGTAAAATGATTGTCACCGAACGGCCAACTGTTACATTCCCGAGCAATTCGCTTATGCCAAACAACTCGAACGACAGTCCCGGCGGCACGGAGTTCATCAAGCAGACCTCGCTCTACCGCGAGTTCCAGGCGGAGCGGGAGGAAATCCTCCGGCACAAATGGTTCGAGTCGGAAAAGGCCGGCTACGACATCGGCTTCGAGCGCGCGCTGACCGACTGGATCATCCGGCACCGCGCCCAGTGGCGGCGCGCCCGCCAGCCGGGGCAGCCGGCCTGAGCGAAATATCAAACGTCCTTTAACGCGGTCCCGCGAGGCCACGAAGGAAATGCAGAACCAAAACACATTGGAAGCGGACGAATCGGCTGAGGCCGGTTCGTTTTTTTATGCCTGACACCCTCATCCTCAACCCCGCCACGCTCGAACGCGCCCTCCAGCGCATGGCGCACGAAATCGCCGAGCGCAACGAACCGGCCAAAGACCTCGTCATCGTCGGCGTGCAGCGCGGCGGTGTTTTTCTCGCGGCCCGGCTCGCGGCGCTGTTGCAGAAAATCCTCGGCCAGCCGGTGCCCACCGGCTCGCTCGATGTCTCCATGCACCGCGACGACATCGGCACGCAAGCCGCGCCGAATGTGCATCCCACCGAAATTCCTTTCGACGTGACCGGCAAGACCGTGGTGCTCGTGGACGACGTTCTGTTCAGCGGACGCACCACGCGCGCCGCGCTCGACGCGCTGAACGACTTCGGCCGCCCGCAGCGCGTGCAACTCGCGGTGCTGATTGATCGCGGTCATCGCGAACTGCCCATCAAAGCGGATTTCGTCGGCAAGAATGTTCCCACCTCCCTGCGCGAGCGCGTGAACGTGCAACTCAAGGAAGCCGGTGGTGAAGACATTGTGACGCTCGAAAAATTATGAATGCCGAATGTCGAATGTCGAATGGCCAAGCTAGGCCCGCGAGGCGGAACGGCTCGCGCTGCGAACTGTCGCGCCGCGCAGAGCGGCGCGCTGGACACGGACTCCATTGCGCTCTCGTTCCATTCGTTCCACCCTCTAAACGCGGGCTGGTTTTGTCGCAGCGCGACAAAACCCACCCCCCTGTTTCGTCATTCGTCATTCGTCATTCCCTGTTCATCCCATGAGCTGGACGCGCCATCACCTCCTCGACATCGAATCCCTCACCGCGGACGAAATCATCACCGTGCTCGACACGGCGCGCGCCTTCAAAGCGGTGGGCGAGCGGGCGATCAAAAAGACTCCGGCGCTGCGCGGCAAGACCGTCATCAACTTGTTCATCGAGCCGTCCACTCGCACGCGCATCAGCTTCGAGCTGGCCGCCATGCGCCTCAGCGCGGACGTGATCAACTTCACTGCTGAGGCCTCCTCGCTGAAGAAGGGCGAGACGCTGAAGGACACGGTGCGAAACCTCGAAGCGCTGAACGCCGACATCATCGTCATCCGTCATAGCGCGAGCGGCGCGCCGCACTTTCTCTCGCGCGTGGTCAACTCGCACATCGTCAACGCCGGAGACGGCGCGCACGAACACCCCACGCAGGCGCTGCTCGACACCTTCACCATTCGCGAGAAGAAAGGTCACATCGCGGGGCTGAACGTCACCATCCTCGGCGACATTCTTTACAGCCGCGTGGCGCGCTCCAACATCTGGGCGCTCACGAAGCTCGGCGCGAAGGTCACGCTTTGCGGCCCGAGCACGCTGGTGCCGAAAGTGTTCGAGCGCATGGGTTGCCGCGTGACCTACGACGTGAACGAAGCGATTGAATCCGCCGATGTGATCAACCTCCTCCGCATCCAGCACGAACGTCAGCGCCAGTCCATGTTCCCGAGCCTCGGCGAATACACGAAGCTCTTCGGCCTGAACCACGAGCGCTTCGCCCGCACCAAGCCCGACGCGCTCATCATGCACCCCGGCCCGATCAATCGCGGCGTGGAGATTGACAGCGACATCGCCGACGGGTCACGCTCGGTGATTCTTGAACAGGTGACCAACGGTCTGGCCGTGCGCATGGCCGTGCTCTTCCTGATCAACGGCGGCAAAGGCCCGCAGGAAATCGCCGCCGGCTGAAGGCTTCCAACCGCCGACGCTCTACGGAACGATGCCGTAGGAATTCAACGCAAAGCCGCAAACCCGGGAGCGGGGCGGTGGTCGGAGACCCAGCCGCCCCGTGGGCGACATGTGGCGCGTGCTGGGGGGGG
>JANNGC010000052.1:0-1516 GCA_031380445.1 Pedosphaera sp. | reverse complement strand
CGCCACTCCACCCGCCCAAAACTTGTTTGCCGCGTGAAGGGCGCTCGGATACCACACGTCCACTCAAGCTTATGAAATCTTTCTGCGCCGCTGCGTTGTTTTCGGTTGCCGTCGTGTCGTTTGGCGCGGCGGGGGATTATCAACCGCCGCGCGAGGGGTTTGATTTTCCCATCTACCGCAACAACCCGCCCGGCAACACGCTGCCCAATGACCCCGTGCGTCGCGCCGCCAGCACGCCCGCGCTCGCGCCGGACGAGACGCGCAAGCTCATCCAGGTGCCGCCCGGCTTCGAGGTCCGCCTCTTCGCCGCCGAGCCGATGGTCGTGAATCCCGTCGCGATGACGTGGGACGAGCGCGGGCGTTTGTGGGTCGTGGAGTTGTACGAATATCCGAAAGGCGCGGCGAAAGGTGCGAAGGGCCGCGACCGCATCAAGATTCTCGAAGACACGGACAACGATGGCGTGGCCGACAAAGCCACCGTGTTCGCCGATGGCTATTCGCTGGCGACCGGCATCGCGCTCGGCAATGGCGGCGTGTATCTCGGCCAGGCTCCGCATCTCTACTTCCTCGAAGACACGAACGGCGACGACAAGATGGACAAGCAGACCATCGTGAAGACCGGCTTCGGCATGGAGGATCGCCACGAGCTGCTCAACGGTTTTGCGTGGGGCCCAGACGGCTGGCTTTACATGACGCACGGCGTCTTCACGTTCTCGAAAGTGCGCGACCCGCAAACCGGCGAGGCTGGGCACGACCCCGACGGCTTCGGCGTGCAGATGGACGCGGCCCTCGCGCGCTTTCATCCGGTGACGAAGAAGTTTGAAGTGTTCGCCGACGGCACGAGCAATCCGTGGGGCGTGGACTGGAACGAGCGCGGCGACGCCTTCGTGAGCGCGTGCGTGATTCAGCATCTCTTCCACATGGCGCCGGGCGGACTCTACAACCGTCAGGGCGGCACCTGGCCGAATCCCTACGGCTACGTCGGCGACCTGCCGAGCAAGGGGTTGCCGGCGATTGTGGATTTCCGTCACTACCGCGCGGCGCACGCGGGCATCGCCATTTACCAGGGCGACCAATGGCCGGCGGAATGGCGCGGCCTCGTCTTCCTCGGGAACATTCACCAGAACGCGCTGAACGTGGATCGCCTCACGCCCGTGGGCGCGACTTACACGGCGGCGAAAGAATCCACACTGCTCGGACCGGCGGGTGAGGCCTTGCGCAAGAAGACCGGCGAGAAGGTCGAGAAGGGCGAAGAGTGGCGGCATCTCGGCCCGGGCAATTTCTTCGTCAGCCGCGATCCGTGGGTGCGTCCGGTGAGCAATCAGACCGGCCCCGACGGCGCGATGTGGGTCATGGACTGGTATGACAAATATCCGTGCTACCAAAACGCGCAGGCCGATCCCGAAGGCGTGGACCGCGAATACGGCCGCATCTGGCGCGTGGTGTGGACGGGGGATGAGCCGGGAAAGCCGGTGGCAAGCCGGCCGAGCAGGGAGATGGATTTGGCGAAACTTAG
>JANNGC010000045.1:0-2044 GCA_031380445.1 Pedosphaera sp. | reverse complement strand
GGAGTGGAACTGATCGAAGGCGGCAGTTCCGCTGCGCCGGGGACTGCCGGCTCCCTCTCCTCCCTCCGAGGGAGGAGAGGGCTGGGGAGAGGAGGGCGGCTCGACGCGCGAGGCGGCCCCTCTCCCCACTCGTGCCTCGCGGGGAGAGGGAGTCGGAAGCAACGGGTTCACGAACCGTGTCGAGATGCGCCTACGGCTCGGCCCGCGCCTTCACCCTGATTGAGCTGCTCGTCGTCATTGCCATCATCGCGATTCTCGCCTCGCTGCTTTTGCCCGCTCTCGCCCGCGCCAAGTCCAAGGCGCAGCGCATCTCCTGCGTCAACAACCTCAAACAGATCGGCCTCGCCATGCGGCTGTGGGCCGATGGCAACGACGGAAAATTCCCATGGAAAGTGGAGAAGACCGACGGCGGCGGAAAGCCCGACGGCACCGGCACCAACTCCGTGAACTTCCAGCTCTCGCTCGCCGCGAACGAACTGGTCACGCCCAAAGTCCTGCTCTGCCCGCAGGACACACGCCGCATCCCGGCGGCGAATTTTTCCACGCTGCGGTTCACGAACATCAGCTACGCCCTCTGCCAGGAGGCCGATGAAAAACGACCGCGCGTGGTCCTCGCCACCGACCGGAGCATGACCGGCTTCGACTTCACCGGCCTGCCGGATCGCATCAATTGTTTTGTCCTCAACTCACCCGGCACCGCCGCCGCGACGGCCCGCTGGCTCAAGAGCGCGTGCCACGGCGCGAACTTCGGCCAGATGGCCCTCGGCGACGGCTCGGTCCAGTCCTACACCGACGCTACGCTCGTGCAGACTCTCCTCGGCTACGATCCCGACGCCGAGACGGACGTGGGCTATTTGCAGTTCTACGTTCCCTGAGCGGAGGGCGGGAATCGCCGCATGAATTCAGGACGGAACATGAATTGGAAAATCTCAATGCATGTTCCGTCCTGAATTCATGTGGAAAAATCCGGCTGGAAAGCGCGCTTCACCCCGCAGAACCGGCACTTCACCCCCGCAAGTTTGCGCTTCGCGGCGGGATGGCGATTTACTACGGTTCCAACAACCCAGATGACAGATGACCGACGACAACTCATCGCGCCCGCCAGGTGACGCCGCGCCCGTGCGCCAGAAATATGTCCGCGCCGTCGGGCCGCGCCTGCGTGTGCTGCTCGCCGTCGTGTTCGCGCTCTTCGCGTTGCTTGGCGCGAACTCGGTTTATCTCAGCGCCATCACCTTCCTCGAATGGTCGCGCGGACTGACCTACCAGAATTATTTCTACATGGTGATGTTCGGCGCGCATCTCGTGCTCGGGCTCCTGATCGTCGTTCCGGTCATCGTCTTCGGAATCATCCACATCAAGAACGCGCACGACCGACCGAACCGGCGCGCGGTGCGCGTGGGCTACGCACTCTTCGCCATCGCCATCGTGCTGCTCGTGTCCGGCCTCGCGCTGATGCGCTTCGATGCGTTCTCGATCAAAGACCCGCACCTGCGTTCGCCGATTTACTGGGCGCACGTCATCACGCCGCTGCTGGCCATCTGGCTTTACGTGCTGCATCGGCTGGCCGGGCCGCGCATCAAATGGCAGCTCGGCGTGAAGTGGTCGGCGGCGGTCGGCGCACTGGTGCTCGGCGGCGTGGCCATGCACTCGATGCACCCGCAGAAAAACCAGACGGGCTCGGTCAAGGGCACGAATTATTTCATGCCGTCCTTCGCGCGCACGGCCACGGGCAAATTTATCCCGGCGAAAACCTTGATGATGGACGACTACTGCCTCAAGTGCCACGAGGACGCTTACAAAGGCTGGTTCCACAGCGCGCATCATTTCAGTTCGTTCAACAACGAGGCCTATCTCTTCTCCGTGAATGAGACGCGGCAAGTGGCCTTGAAGCGCGACGGCAACGTGAAGGCGTCGCGCTGGTGCGCCGGGTGCCACGACGTGGTGCCGCTCTTCAGCGGCGCGTTCGATGATCCGAACTTCGACATTCGCAACCATCCGACCGCCAAGGCCGGCATCACCTGCACCGCCTGCCACGCCATCACCC
>JANNGC010000017.1:0-2201 GCA_031380445.1 Pedosphaera sp. | reverse complement strand
GGCTGGATGGGCGGCGCGCTGGTCGCGGCGACGAATGAGAATTTGCAGATCGGCTTCGATGCCTACTTTTCGAACCTCCGTCAGACCGTCGAGTTCAAGGACATCTTCGACGGCCTGTTCAAGAGCGTCGTCTTCGCCATCACCACCGGCGTCATTTCCTGCGCGCAAGGACTGCAAACCATCGGCGGCCCGCGCGGCATCGGGCGCTCGGTCACGAAGGCGGTGGTGAACTCCATCATCCTGATCCTGATCTGCGATTACTTTCTCACCCGGTTTCTGCTCTATTTCGACAAATGAACGGCGCGGCCAATCAACAGCAGAGCGTGTCCGTGGAAGTGCGCGGATTGCGCAAGAGCTACGGCGGCGTGGAAGTGCTGCACGGCATCTCGCTCGAAGTCGCGCGCGGCGAAATCTTCGTCATCATGGGACCGAGCGGCAGCGGCAAGAGCGTGCTGCTCAAACACCTCATCGGTTTGGAGACGCCGGACGCGGGCGAGATTCTCATCGAGGGCGAACGCGTGGATGCCGAGGGCGTGCTGGACAAATATCGCATGGCGATGGTCTTCCAATCCGGCGCGCTACTGAACTCGCTCAACGTCGCGGACAACGTCGGCCTCTACCTGCGCGAACATCGCCTGATGAAACCGGCGGACATTGACCGCGTGGTGCGCGAGAAACTCGAACTGCTCCAACTCAAAGGCGTGGAAAAGAAAATGCCGAATGAGCTTTCCGGCGGCATGAAGAAGCGCGTGGCCATCGCTCGCGCGCTGGTCATCGAGCCGCAGTTGATTCTCTACGATGAACCGACGAGCGAACTCGACCCGCTCATGGCCGTGACCATCGGGCAGGAGATTCTGGATTTGCAGGCGCGCATCCACGTCACGTCCGTGGTGGTGACGCACGACCGCGATCTGGCCTTCGGCATCGCTGACCGCATGGCGATGATGAGCGAGGGCAAAATCATCGCCATCGGCACGCCCGACGAAGTGCGCCGCAGCTCTGATCCGCTCGTGCAAAAATTTCTAACCGTTGATTTCAAACCCCAACTCGCAGGAGCAACCTAGAAGCCTTATGAGAAATTCTCTCGAAACCAAACTCGGCGTGTTCTTTGTCCTCACGCTGTTCGCCGCCTTGTTCGTTCTGGAAATGGCCGGCGTCGCCGACATCTTCAAGCCCGGCTACAAAATCTATGCCGACTTCCAGACCGCGCAGGACTTGAAGAAGGGCGACCTCGTGAAAATGGCCGGCGTAGAAATCGGTCGAGTGGACGACATCCGCCTCGCGAACGAGAAGGTGCGCGTGACGCTGAAGGTCAGGAAGGCCGACGCTGAAATCCGCACCGACAGCAAGGCCACGATCAAATTCACCGGACTGATGGGACAGAACTTCGTGTCGCTCGATTTCGGCTCCGCCACCGCGCCGCGCGCGGTCGAGAATGCGATTCTTTCCACCACGGAGCAGCCGGACTTGAGCGCCATCATGGCGAAGCTCGACGGCGTGGCGGGCGACATTCAGGGGCTGGCGAAAGGTTTTTCACCAGATAATCTCGCGCCGCTGTTTGGTCCCATCACCGACTTCATGAAACAGAATTCCACAAACCTCAGCGACATCCTGGCGAACACGCGGATGGTGACGGAACAGGTTTCCAACGGCAAAGGCACCGTCGGCAAATTGCTCTACGACGAAACGCTCTACAACACGGCGCTCAGCGCGGTCGTCGGCTTGCAAGCCGGCACGGCGGAATTGAAATCCACCGTGCTCGAAGCGCGCGGCATGATGACCAACGCGAATTCCATCATCACGCAAATCAACGCGGGGCAGGGGACGCTCGGCAAACTGGCCAAGGACGAAAAACTTTACGTCGAGATGACGCTGGCCATGACCAACGCGCGCGAGATTCTGGAAAAGGTGAATCGCGGCCAAGGCACCATCGGCAAAATCGTGAACGACGAATCGCTCTACAAGAACGTGAAGGTGAGCCTCCAGAAACTCGACAAAGCCACGGAGAGTTTGGAAGACCAAGGGCCGTTGAGCATTCTGGGGATTGCGGTGCAGAGTTTGTTTTAGGGTGAACCAGCCAGTATCCCGTGCCATGAGTTTCAAAGCCAAAGACGGAAGACGGCTCTGGGTGTTGGTTCTGATCACACTCGCATTCGGCATTCCGTTGGTTGGCCGAGCGGGCGCTTCTTACGGTTGGTTGG
>JANNGC010000944.1:0-2827 GCA_031380445.1 Pedosphaera sp. | reverse complement strand
CTCGTCGGCGGTTATCGTGACAACACGGGCCCGACGAACGCGGGGGCGGCGTATCTGTTCAGCCTCGAACTTCCGGGCCTGTCGGTGACGCATTCCGGCGGAAACGTGATCGTCTCCTGGCCCAAGACCGCGACCGGTTTTGTCCTCGATCAAACCGTGGCACTTCCTCCGGTGCCGCCTGGGGCGAGCGGATGGTTGCCAGTTCCGGTCGCCAACTATCAGACCAACGCCACGAGCATTTTCATCACGCAGCCCAACCCCATCCGCTACAGATTTTACCGCCTGCGCCAGCCGTAGTTGGTTCCTCAAATCAAAAAGGCCGCTCCTCACGGAGCGGCCTTTCGCAGATAGAAGCGGACTTGGCCTAGTCGAACGCGTGTCCGGCGCAGCAGAGCACGTCGCGCACTTTGTGGCGCACGAGTTCCTTCACCGCGTTACGGGCCGGTCCGAGATACTTGCGCGGATCGAATTCCTTCGGGTTGGTCGCGAACACTTTGCGGATGGCGGCGGTCATGGCCATGCGCAGGTCGGTGTCGATGTTGACCTTCGTGCAACCGATGCGGCGCGCGATTTCGATGTCGGCCTCGGGCACGCCGGCGGTTTCTTCGCCCATCGCGCCGCCATACTTGTTGATCTCCTGCGCGATTTCCTTCGGCACGCTGGAGGCACCGTGAAGCACGAGCGGGTAGTCGCCGAGTCCGGCGTCCATGAGCGCCTTCTTGATGGCCTTGAGGCGTTCGAGGTCGAGGTGTTGCTCGCCTTTGAATTTGTAAGCGCCGTGAGAGTTGCCAATCGCGACGGCGAGCGAGTCCACGCCGGACTGCTTCACGAACTGCACCGCTTCTTCGGGGTGGGTGTAAGCGCCGCCCTTGGAGTAGTGGCCGCCTTCTTCGCCGTCGTCGTGCTGCGCGCCGACCAACATGCCGAGTTCACCTTCGACCACGCAGTTATGCTTGTGCGCGTAGTCCACAACCTTGCGGCAGATTTCGACGTTCTTCTCGAACGGATCGTGCGAGGCATCAATCATCACGCTGGTGAAACCTTCATCAATGCACTCCTTGCACAGCTCGAAGGAATCGCCGTGGTCGAGGTGAACGGCGATGGGGATGTTCGAGAGGCTGACGGCAGCTTCGATGAGTTTCTTGAGATAGACGGGGTTGGCGTATTGGCGCGCGCCCTTGGAGATTTGGAGCATCACCGGGGCCTTCTCTTCTTCGCAGGCTTCGATGATGGCTTGGAGGAGTTCCATGTTGTTCACGTTGAAGGCGCCGAGGGCGTATTTGCCTTTGAGCGCTTTCGCGAACAGATCAGTTGTATGTGTCAGTGGCATAAGTTTTGGGGCCGACCCGCGGGTAATGCGAATCAAGCGCGCGGATGTTAGGAGCGAAGGGGCAAAAGGGAAGAAAAAGTTCCCCGGCCAAGGTGTGACGCGAATCACAGTTCACGGCCAGGCGTCAACCACTGTTCAAAAGCGCGCACTTCACGAACAGGCTGCAAACACTGCCCACGTTACGGCTACTTCGCCGATGGTTTGACACGCTCCGCCATCGTGGCATTGATCAACGCAGTTGCAGCCTAAGCTGTCTTGCCTTCCTGCAAGACAGCGCGGGGGAACCAAACCCTCGGAGAAATCCGGGGACGGGGCGCACAGCGGTGGCGAACCATCGTTGAGGTCACTTTCAAGACCTAGCCCGTCAGCTAACCTCGTCGGCATTTGGAAGGGCGATCCTCTGCCCCGCCGTTCGGCGGGACCACGGTCTCCCCAAAGAAATTGCGTTGCGCACAGGCGCGGCTCGCTGCCGTCGCCTTGGCGCCACCACATCGGAGATCAGTTATGACAGTTATGACCGCAATGGTTCTGTTCGGCGCCATCTCGCCGTGGTTCGTGGGTGTCGGTGTTGTCCTCGTGTTCGCCATGTTCTTCATTCCGCTGCTGCTGGGTGCGGTGCTGATTCAGGAGCGGCAGGTGGGCGTCGTGGTGAAGCGTTTCGGCGCGCGGGAACTTCCGCCCGGCCGGCTCATCGCGCTCGAAGGCGAGTCCGGCTATCAGGCCGCGACGCTCGCGCCTGGCCTCTACTTCGGCTACTGGCCGTGGCAATTCCGCATCCTCAAGGTGCCCGTGACCATCGTGCCGCAGGGCGAGATCGCGCTCGTCATGGCGGCGGATGGCGCGTCCATTCCGTCGGACCGCATCCTCGCCCGCATCGTGGACTGCGATAATTTTCAGGACGCAAACAAGTTCCTGCTCAACGGCGGTGAGAAGGGACGTCAGCTTGGCCTCCTCACGGGCGGCACGTATCGCATCAACACGGCGCTGTTCAATATCATCACGTCTGCGGCGGCGGAACTTCACGGCATGCATCCGCACCAATTGCGCCTCACGCGCGTCGAGCCGGACATGGTGGGCATCGTCACCACGCTCGATGGGCATTCCATTGAGGCGGGCGAGATCGCCGGGCCGACGATTGCCGGCCACGAGAACTTTCAGAACGGGCAGGCGTTCATCGAACAGGGCGGGCGACGCGGATTGCAGGAGCAAATCCTCTTGTCCGGCACCTGGAACTTGAACCCATGGTTCGCGCAGGTCGAGCAGGTGCCGATGGTGCAAATCCCCATTGGCTCCGTGGGCGTAGTCATCTCGTTCGTGGGGCAGGCGCATGTCGATGTGAGCGGTGTGGAGTTCAAGCACGGCGATCTCGTGAACGTCGGCCACAAAGGCGTCTGGGTCACGCCGCTGTATCCGGGCAAGCACCCGCTCAACACGCACATCATGAAAGTGGAGCGGGTGCCGACGACGAACATCGTCCTCAACTGGGCCACGCGCACG
>JANNGC010000920.1:0-19109 GCA_031380445.1 Pedosphaera sp. | reverse complement strand
GCCCGGACTGGGCTGGGTGCCACTGGATATTTCCTCGGCGGACGCGAGCAAGCCGGAGCAGCTCGGCGACTGGTTCGGCGGGATGGACGACCGCCGCCTTGAATGGGCGGAAGGTCGTGACTTTGATCTGGAGCCGAAATCGGTCGTCCGCCCCGACCTCGTGATTCGCGGCTGGGTGGAAGTGGACGGCAAGCCGCTCAAGGATTTCGACCGCACGCTGAATTTCCGCCGTGTGGACGGTGCGGTGACGGCGGCGAAGTGAGAGCCTCACTTCGCATCGTCGTCTGACTTATCGTCTTTTTTGTCGTCGTCATCCGTCTTGGGATCGTCGCCAGACTTGTCGTCGCTTTCCTTCTGTTTGGAGGGATCCTTCTTCGCGTCGGCCTTTTTCTTGTCGTCCTCTTTTTTCTTCGCGTCGTCCTTGAGGGCTTTGAGGCGCCCGCGGAGCCATTCGTCGGCCACGCCTTTCTTCTCCGCCTCCTCGTAATCTTTTTTGGCCTCCTCCTTGTTGCCGAGGAGTTCTTGAATCTGGCCGCGATCCATGAGCATGAGCGGGTCGGGCGTGCTGCGGCCGAGACGGTCGTTGATTTCTTTGAGCGCGGCTTCGAGGTCGGCCTTGGCGGCTTCCTTTTTATTTTGCGCGAGGCGGACTTTGGCGCGGCGCAGGAGCCAGGTGCTCTTCAGGCGCGCGTCTTCCAACTCAGTTTCAATGCGCGCGAGGGCCACGTCGGCCTTGCCGCCGTCAATGAGCGCGTCGAGCCATTCCGTTTCCAGCAGGCCGCTGCCGGTGGCCTTCACGCCGTCGTCCAGGCCGGCGATGCGCTCCTTCTTCAGCCCGAGCTGCTGCTGCAACTGGCTGCGCGCGAGATACCACTCCACGCTGTCGGCGTGTTCCTTGATCGCGAGGTTGGCGGCGTCGAGCGCGGTCGCGTAGTCCTTGCGCGCGCGGCGGATGTCGCTCTGGATCATGTGCGCGGAGCCGAGTTCGGCACCGGGTTCGGCGTGCTTGATGGCGCGCTTGATGGTGTCGGAAGCCTCGTTGGTCTTGCCGGTGGCGAGATACGCCTTGGCCAGTTCGCGCAGGATGAGCGCGGACTCCGGCTCAAAGTGCATGGCGCGTTCCAAGTCCTTGATCGCCTCCGACGATTTGCGAATGACATTGTACTCGATGGCGCGTTGCAACAGCAGGTCGGCGGATTCGCCTTCCACTTTGATGCGCTCGGTCAGTTCCTCGATGTCGTGCTCCGGGCCGTCGTGCGCGCGGGCTGTGGAAGGCAGCGCGAGCGCGAGGCAGGCGAGCGCAATGACGAATGACGAATGACGAATGGTGAGGAGCAGACGGCTTTCCGCTTTCTGCTTTCCGCTTTCTGCTTTCGTTTTCATAAGCGCCTCAGTCTTCCAGAATCAAATACGGATCAATGAACATGTCCACCGCGTCGGCCGGCGAATGCGCCTCAATGGCGAGCACGTTGACGCCTTCCTTGACATGCTTGTGCGCGTCCTTGAGCGAGAGGTAAGTCGGGCCGCTGCTTTCGCGGGCCTTGAGCTTCTGTACGTTGCGCCCGGCGCTGCGCCCGATGTTCACGCGCGCCACTTCGCGACCGTTGACGTAGGCGATGAAGCCGTCGCGATAGTCCACGATCAAACCCATCTCCGTGATGCGGTCGGTCTGCTCGATGTTGAATTCGCGGCGCAGGTAAATAGACGAAGGCCGCCCGCCGCCTTCGCGCGGCACTTCCGTGCGGAAGGTGGCGTCGCCAAAGCCGAAGCCCGCCGCGCCCTGCTTCCATTTCGCGGCGTCGAAATCCTTGCGCGTCCAGCCCGCGCCCTGCGGGTCTTCACCGGCGAGGAACTGCCACTCGGCGAACTTGGGAATCAACACCTTGTAATCCACCGGCGGCTGGTTCTCGGACTTGATCTCCACATGGGTCGTGACGTTGGTCGGCTTCTTGTATTCCTCCGGCTGCCAGGGCAGGGCGATGCGGACCGGCTCCACTTTGCCGCGCTTCACCAGGCTGAACACGTCGCGCACCTTCCCGGACTTGTTGATCATCTTGCCCGTGAGGGTGTCGCCGTCCACGTCCACCATGAGCGAGCCATGTTCGGTGATGGTTCGCTTCATCAGCGGCACGGTGCCTTTGCGGCCAATGTTGGCCCCTGCGTTTCCGGCCACGACCTGGACGGTGCCTTGATGCGGATGAATGCCCTCGCTCTTGCGATAGGCGCCGTCGCCGTTCGGATCGCCGTCGCCGTCATCGAAAACAAAATTGTCCGCCGCCTGGTTGGTCTCGTTGTAGGAGCCGTTGATCAGCATCGAGCGCTCGTAAATATGCGAGTGGCCCGTCAGCACCAGGTCCACGCCGCCCGCCTCCGCGATGGGCAGGATGTGCCGGCGCATTTCCTGCAAGTCCTTCTCCTTGTCGGCGTCGTGCGAACCTTTCGTGTAGGGCGGGTGATGCCAGAAGGCGATGATCCAGTCGGCCTTGGCTTTCTCCAAATCCGCCTTCAACCACTTGGCCATCGCGCCGCCGGGCTTGCGGTCGAGATCGTGCGAGTCCAGGCAGACGAAATGAATGTTCGCCCAGTTGAAGGAAAAATACGCCTCCGTACCTGAGGCCAGTCCGCCCACTTCCGCGTAGCGCGGCACCACATACGCATCGTAATACGGACCTACGCCCGTCGTGCCTTTCGAGGTCATGCCCTCGTGATTACCCATCGTGGGCCAGCAGACGGAACTGCGCAGCGCGCCTTCATACGACTCGAAGAACCGGCTTTGAAATTCCATGTCGCGCCCCGTGCCGTAGGCCATGTCTCCGAGGTGCAGCCAGAAATCGAGCGGATGCTTTTCGCGCGCCGTGACGTCGAGCATCGCACGATAGACATCCATCTGCTCAGGCCGGCCCGTGCCGCCGTCGCCCAGCGCCCAGAAACGCACCGGCTGTTTCGTGCCGATCATCGGCGGCGTGGTGAACGAGTAGGTTTCATCCACGGGCGTCAGGCGTTTGTCGCCGTCGAACACCGCGTAATAGTATTTCGTGGCCGGCGTCAGGTCTTGCAGCCGCGCCTCGTATTGGAAGGTGCCGAGCGGCGCGGAGTGCATCTTGCGCAGCTTCAAATTTTCCTCGGTGCGATACTTCTGGAAGCGGCTGGGCAGCGCGTCCTTCTTATCCCCGAGCATGGAGCGCACGAGAATGCCGGTGCCCGACTTGTCGCTCAGGGTCGAGAGTTCGCCGTTCAGCCGGTTCAATGATTTGCCGTACTTCACCACCGGCTTCATCGTCCCCGCCGTGCGCCAGACCACGTAGATCGAGTTGGTGGTGGAGAATTGCAGATACGGCGCGCGCAGGAAGGCGGGACGTTCCGCTTCCGCAGCGCGCGCGCCAGCGGTGAGAGCCGCGGCCAAAACCAAAAGCCAAAGACGATTCATCGGTGAACAGACGTGCATCGGCGGAGGATCACGGAAAAAAGTTTTCCGTCAATCGCGCAGGCGGGCAGACGCAGGCGGCTTCGATGCGCCGGCTTTGAAGCGCGCGCGACCGGACTTCACCTTGACCGCCGCGCGGGCCGGGATTTGAATCGGCCCATGCCCGATACATTTCACATCTCCCGTCGTTCCTTCCTCACGCGCGCCAGTCTCACCGCCGCCGCCACCGGACTGCCGCTGTGGTTTGTGGAGCACGATCTCGCGCGCGCGGCGGAGCAGAGCGCCGCTCCCTCGGCCTCGCCCAACAATCGCCCCGGTCTCGCGATCATCGGCTGTGGCGGGCAGGGCGCTTCCGATCTGGCCGGGGCCGCGAAGTTCGGCAACGTCGTCGCGCTGTGTGATGTGAAGGACAACGCGTTGAAGGCGGTGGCGGCCCGTTACACGCAGGATGGCAAAGCGCCCGCCACGTTCACCGACTTCCGAAAAATTCTCGAACGCAAAGACGTGGACATCATCGTCAACGGCACGCCCGACCACTGGCATTCCTTGATCAACATCGGAGCGGCCCGCGCGAAGAAAGACGTCTATGGCGAGAAGCCGCTGACACTCACCATTGATGAAGGCAAGCAGGTGATCAAAGCCGTGCGCGATCACAAAATTGTTTTCCAGACCGGCACGCAGCAGCGCAGTGACCGGCGTTTTCGTCTGGCCTGCGAGTTGGTGCGCAACGGACGCATCGGCAAACTTCAGACCGTGGAAGTGTTTGTCCCCGCCGGCTTGCGCGAAGGGCCGTTCGCCACCGAGCAAGTCGCGCCCGCCGGATTGAACTGGGATCTCTGGCTCGGCCAGGCCCCGCAGGTCGGCTACATGAAGGAGCGCGCGAGCAACATGTTCCGCTGGTGGTGGGATTACGCCGGCGGGCCGGTCACCGACTGGGGCGCGCATCACAACGACATCGCGCGCTGGGCCATCGGGCAGGACGGCCCCATCGCTGTCGAGGCCAAGGCCACGGTCGGCCCCATCGCGGGCGGTTACACGACGTGCAAGGAATTTGAGGCCACGCTGGAATACGCCGGCGGCATCCGGCAGATCGTGAAAACGACCACGGCGGACTCGCCGTTCGGCGGCATCATTGATCCGAAAGGCCAGCGCAACGGCATCCGCTTCACCGGCACCGACGGCTGGCTCTGGGTGAATCGCGGCGACATGAGCGCGACCAAGGAGGAGATTTACATGACGCCGCTGCCCGGCGACGCGCTCAAGCTCGAAACCAGCAACAACCACATGGGCAATTTCTTCGACTGCGTGCGTTCGCGCAAAGACCCGGTGGCGCATGTCGAGCAGGGCCATCGTTCGGCGGTCGTCGGCCACCTCATCATCATCGCCATGCAACTGGGCCGCAAACTTCAGTGGGATCCGGCCAAGGAAGTTTTCACCGGTGACGGCGCGAAGGAAGCCAACAAGCACCTCGCGCGTGAGATGCGGAAGCCGTACGACTACAGCTTCGTGGGCTGACGTGAATTCCGCTGAGAGCGTGGAGCGCCGATTAGGAAATCGGCGCTCCCAATTGCACGGCGACCCCGATGGCTATTTCTTCTCCGCCGGCACCACAACGGGTGCTGGTGCGATCGGTGCGGCTGGATTTGCCGCCGGTGGCGCCGGCGTGGGAATCACCTGCGTCACGGGCACGTCATGCCAGTGACCGTGTTCGACCGACCACACTTTTCCCGGCGGCGCTTCGCCCGGCGGCTGCGGCCCGGGCGTGTTTTGCTGCGCCGGTGGTGGCGACATGGTGATGACCGGGGCCGGAGCAGCCGCGCCGGCCGCCGGAGCGGTGGTTTGCTGGGTCGCCGCCTGCGGACGGGTCAAATAGTAGGTGCCAGCCGATCCGGCGATCACGCCGCCCGCCGCCGCCAGGACGATGATGAGACCGAGCGGTGTTCCCGGCTTCGATGTTACGCGGGAGCTGGAGGATTTCTTTTTGTCTTGGGACATGCGCGGGAGGGTTGCGACCTGATCGGTTGGTGTCAAGGACGGGCCTGTGCAGCCGCGGCGGCAGTGGGGTTGGGCGTTTGTCGGCTTGCCTGTCAACGTGTGGACGCAGAAAATCGCCCAAGTGAATCCGATCCTTGTCTCCGCCGACGGTGGCCAACCACTGAACATCTTGGGCATTCCCCTGAACATACGCCTCCACGGTCGCGACACCGGCGGTGCGCTCAGCGTGGTCGAGTCGCACGACGTGCCGGGCGGCGGTCCGCCCTTGCACATCCATCACCGCGAAGACGAAACATTCCAGGTTCTCGAAGGCGAATACGAGTGGACGGTCGGCGAAAAAAAGTTCGCCGCCCCAAAAGGCGCGACGATTTTTGCGCCGCGCGGCGTGCCGCACACCTACCGCTACCTCGGCCAAACGCCGGGCCGTCTCATGTGTGTCATCACGCCGTCGGGCTTCGAGGGATTCTTCGAGGAAATCGGCGCGCTCACTCCGGAGGAACAGCAGGACATCCCGCGCGTGATGGAGATCGGAAAGAGTTATGGGCTGGAAATCCTGCCGCCACCGGGCGCGTGAGAATGGAACGAGGCATTTTTATGAACGACGAAAAAACCCGACCGTTGACGCTGTGATCCAATCAACCCGCCACTTATGGAGCTGACCAAACTGGGCTGGAATGCGGAGCGCGACGAGCAGTTCGCGCCGCACCTCGCCAAGGGACTCGTCCCGGCGCGCGTCGCGGTGGAGGACAAGCATTTCTACCGCGTCTGGACCGCCGATGCGGAACTTTCCGCGCAAGTCACCGGCAAGTTCATCCACGAATCGCGGCGGGATCATGCCGTTCTTCCCAAGGTCGGGGATTGGGTTGCGGTGAAACTCCTGCCCAATGAGGAGAAGGCCACCATCCACGCCATTCTGCCGCGCCGCACCCAGATCACCCGCAAGATGACCGGTCGCGACACCGCGGAACAAATCCTCGCCACAAATGTTGAGACCGTGTTCCTCGTGACGGCCGCCGACGCGAGTTACAACGCCGCGCGGCTGGAGCGGATGCTCGTCATGGCCCACGACAGCGGCGCGCGGCCGGTGGTCATTCTCAACAAGATTGATTTGTGCGACGACCTCGACACGAAGCTCGCGGCAGCGACGCGCGTGGCGGGTCACGCCCTAGTGTTGGCCGCTTGCGCGCTCACCGGGCGTGGCGTGAAGAAACTGGCCGCCTTGATCAAACCCGGCGACACCGTGGTGTTCATCGGCACGTCCGGCGTCGGCAAATCGAGCCTCATCAACCGGCTCTATGGCGAGGACATTCAGG
Source organism: Pedosphaera sp. (assembly GCA_031380445.1). Taxonomy (GTDB): domain Bacteria; phylum Verrucomicrobiota; class Verrucomicrobiia; order Limisphaerales; family SIBH01; genus JANNGC01. Next base: position 12,377 of record JANNGC010000920.1, on the reverse strand, counting down.
CAACTCTGGAAGTCCGGGAGAATGATGCCAAAGGCCGGCACGCGACCTCCTGGCGCGAGATGATTTTTCTGCCGAAGGGCGGAGTGGTCATTGACACGCCGGGCATGAGGGAGTTCCACATCTGGGCGGCCGGTGAAGGCGCGAAGGAAACTTTTCCTGAAATCGAAGCCCTCGCGGCCGGCTGTCATTTCCGCGATTGCACGCACACGAAAGAGAAAGGCTGCGCCGTGCTCGCCGCGCTCGCCGCCGGGACGCTCCCGCGCGAGCGCCACGACAGCTTCGTCAAACTCCAGATCGAGATCAGCCACCTCCGCGCAGCCGAAAAGCGCGCCGGCTGGCAGGACCGCAGGAAAAGCGACCGCGTGGCGCATCGCGTTTTTAACAAGCAGGGTTGAACCTGCCTTCCGGTTGGCGGGCGGGCATGACGAAACTTTGTCGCATATGCGACAAAGTTTTGTATTGAGTTGTCGCTGTCACCGGATCAGGTTTTTCGCATGAAGCCCAAGACTGAAGAGTTCCTGAACCTTCTCCTCTGGTCCGCCGACCGGCTCATGCGCCCGACCTTTCGCAACCTCACCGACTCCTACGAAAGCTGGGCCTACCGCCACGGCCTCCTGCGTCAGATCACCACCTTGGAGCAGCAACAATTCCTGGAGCGCGACGCCAGCGCCCCGGATGACCGGCTCTATCGGCTGTCTGCGCAGGGGCGGTTGCACGTCCTGGGCGGACGCGACCCGGAGGATCGCTGGGCGCGGCCTTGGGACGGCCAGTGGCGACTGGTGCTCTACGACGTGTCCATGGGACAAAACTCCCAGCGCGAAAAGCTGCGCCGCTATCTGCGCGACAAAAGCTTCGGCTACGTGCAAAACAGCGTGTGGATCACGCCCGATCCGCTGACGGAGGAACGACAGATTCTCGGCGGCGGGAAGATCAATGTGGAATCGCTTCTCCTGCTCGAGGCGCGGCCATGCGCGGGAGAATCAGACGCGGAAATCGTCGCGGGCGCGTGGGACTTCGAGCGCATCAACCGCCGCTATGCCCGGCATCTGAAAATCCTCGGCGAACGGCCGGGCGGCGCGCTGCGGAACGATGCGGCGGCGAAGGCGTTGTTGCGCTGGGCGGCGGCGGAGCGCGAGGCCTGGCTGGAGGCGGTGACGAACGATCCGCTGCTGCCGGGCCGGATTCTGCCGTCCGATTATCTGGGGCAACAGTCGTGGCGGCGGCGGGTGGAAGTGCTCCGGGACGCCAGCCGGCAACTGCACACGTTCAAACCCGCATAGCCCGGTGCAAAACTTTGTCGCACATGCAACAAAGTTTTGCAGGGAAAGCCACCTTCACCGCTGCCTTCACCTTGAATGGGTGGCAGTCAGGCGTGTGTGCAGTCTTGGTCTGGGGACTTCACCGCGTCTCTGCCGAGGTTGCCGTCGCTGGCGGTGCGAGCCAGCGCAGTGAGCCGGTCAGGCGGCTTTGGAACAGCCGTTGGCTGCGCTGGGCAACCCAGGCTGTGAACAGGAGCGGGTCGTCCCAGAATACATCATGACGGGCGCCACTGCCGGGCAGCCAGAGTTTAAGCCCTGGCCAGTCGCGCTGGCGGAAGCATCTCAGGAGGTCGCCGGAAAAATACTGCGCGGCCATGGAGCTTCCGGGAGCTTGAACTTGCGGAGGGAAAGCGCCTCCATCCCGTTTCAACCACGCCGTGATGGCGGCGGTGAAGTCCACGCCGCAAAAACGGCCAAAACGAAATCCTGAAGGCGGGCGCGGGTGAAACTCGATGAGGTAATGCAGGCCGGTCGCCTCTTCCTCGATCCAATCAAAGCCGCAAAAGCCCTCGAATTCTGTGAGCCGCGCCACCTGTTCCACCAGCGGCCGCAGCGCGGGCATGGCCCGGAACAGCCGGGCGGTGGAAGCATGAAATTCTCCGCCGCAGCGTTTGGTGGAATACGAGGCCAGCCAGGCCAGCGGCCGCCCCGCCGTGCAAAGCATGTCCACCACCCCGCGCCGTCCCTGAATGTATTTCTGGGCCAGAATCGGAAGGGGCAGCGGCGCGCGGCTCGACTCCAGTTCCTGAAGCGAAACGTATTTCACCACTCCGGCGCCGCCCGCTTCATGGGGCGGTTTGAGAATGATCGGCCATCCGACCGCGCGGCCAAACTCCGCGATTTCCGTGAAGGATTGGCAGACACGCGCCGGAGGGATCATCAGTTCGCGCCGTCGGGATGCGGCCTCGAGACCAAACTTGCCGAGCAGGAACTCGCGCACCTGCGGATCCATCGCGCCGGGCTGCCAGTCCCTCAATAAGTCAGAGTCACCGCTGGCCATTATCTGGCGGGCGAGTTTTTCGTGGGCCACGATGACCGCCTGCCACGGACGCTCTGCATCGCGCAGTACACTTTGCAGCCGGGCGAAAATGGCCTCCTGGTTCATTTCCCGAATGGCCGTGCTTACGTACCGGCTGTGAGCCAACGGATCACCACGCAAGCACAGCAGGTCCACATCCCAGCCCGCGCTCTGGAACAACCGCGGCAACCGGAAGGCGAGATAAAGCCCTCCCTCCGGGACTAAAAGCACTTTGGGCTTGAGCGCGCGAGGGGGCACCATTTTCCAAGTTATCAACTGCACGCTTCAGCAAATTCCACGGCGAAGGATTTCTGACCCTCCGCTTTCACTGCAACATCCATTTTGATCAGCGGCGGCCCGGGGCGTTTGAAACCTTCGCCCGGCAATTACTTCGTCGCGTCGAGGCCGGGTTTGCGGTCGCTGGTCCTGCGGGCGGGACTCGTGGCGTGGTCGAGCACGTCGGACGGCTTCATTTTTTCACCAGCGGGTTGCGCACTTTGAGTTGCGGAAAGGCGGAGAAATCGCGGTCCGCCGACCACAGTTCGCTCACGCCGTGATGGAGACAAAGGGCGGCAATGCGCGCGTCGTGGATGCGCGGGCCTCGGAGTTTTGCCGCGGTTGAAATCTCCCGCAGCTTCTCGAAATAGCCGGGGCTTTCGGCCAGCAGATGCAGCTGTGGCGATGACCGCAAGGAGTCCACAAACCCCAGGGCCTCGGCCAGCGTGGACGCCGGTTTGTAGATGCTCGGATGAGTGGCGACGCTGATGAATTCATGAAGGCACGGCCAAGGCAACGCCCATGCGGAAGTTCCTTCAAACACCGGCTGCAAAACGTCCAGGGCCGCCTGATGGTTGGGGGCGCTTCCGTGGTGAGCGTAGATCAGCAGGTTGGTATCAATCGCGATCACGCGCCGTGTCCCTTGTAGATTTCGTCGCGAATCTTTTCCCACGGGGCATTTTTGAATTCATCGGTCAATCCGCCGCCGCTGACCACGACAGGTTTCCACTTCCACTTTGCGGGTTTGGCCTGCTTCTCCTTCAGCACCAACCGCAGCCCCTGTTCCGTCAGGGAACGGAAGGTCGTCTTTTCTTTCCGGGCAACCCGCTGGGCGCGTGCAAAAAGGTCGTCAGCGATTTCAATGGTGGTCTTCATAATATGGCGACCCATATTCTTACGGCTGGCCGCCCATATCAAGTGGCTTTCCCAAAGAGGGAATTGATCTTCTCCCGCACGTTTTCGTCCATACGAATTAACGGCGGCCAGGGGCGTTTGAAACCTTCGCCCGGAATTTTCTTCGTCGCGTCGAGGCCGAGTTTGCTGCCGCTGGCGATTTCGCTCGTCGCATGGTCGAGCACGTCGGAGGGGCCTTTGGTGAAGAGGCTGTCGCGTTGCGGGTCGGTGTTGGCGAAGAGATGGAAGAGGACTTCGCTGGTGTTGTGGACGTTCACATCGGCATCCACGACCACGATGTATTTGGTGAACATCATCTGGCCCATGCCCCAGAGGCCGTGCATGATTTTGTAAGCCTGCATCGGGTAAGTCTTCTTGATGCTGACGAACACGAGATTGTGGAACGTGCCCTCCGCCGGCAGCGCGATGTCCACGATCTCGGGGAAGTTCATCTTGAAGATGGGCAGGAACAATTTCACCGACGCGCCGCCGATGTAGAAATCTTCCATGGGCGGGATGCCGACGATGGTGGCGGGATAGACGGCGTCCTTGCGGTGCGTGATGGTGGTGATGTGGAAGACGGGATACGGCTCGGGCAAGGTGTAGTAGCCGGTGTGGTCGCCGAACGGGCCTTCGTCGCGGAGCGGCTCGGTGGGATCGATGTAGCCTTCGATGACGAAGTCGGAATTCGCCGGAACTTCCAGGTCGTTCGTCTCGCACTTCACCAGTTCCACAGACTTTTTCCGCAAGTAACCGGCGAGAAGAAATTCATCGAGTCCATCAGGCATTGGAGCAGTGGCGGCGAAGGGATACATCGGATCGCCACCGAGGAAGATGGCGACAGGCATCCGCTCGCCGCGCTCGTAGTAGCGACGACCGTGACGCGCGGCGACCTTCTGCAACTGCCAGTGCATCCCCGTGGTCTTGTCGTCGTAAATCTGCACGCGATACATGCCGACGTTGCGCTCGCCGGTGTCGGGGTCTTTGGTGACGACGCAGGGCAGGGTGATGAAGCGGCCACCGTCGAGCGGCCAGCAGCGGAGGATGGGGAGGTTGAGGAGGGTTGAAGGTTGAAGGTTGAAGGTTGAAGGTTTGGCGACATCCGGCGCGGCGGGCCAACTTTCAACTTTCAACTTGGAACCTTCAACCAAGTGGATCACTTCCTTGCACGCGCCGGTCTTCACCAGCTTCGGCTTGGCGTGGCGCAAATCCAGCGCGAGGCCGAGCAGCTTCATCGCCTCGCGCATTGACGTGGGCGGCTTGGCTTTCATCAGCGCGCCGAGTTCCGCCGCCACTTCATCCACGGAATTCGCACCCATGCTCATGGCCATGCGCTTGTGCGAGCCGAGCGTGTTGATGGCGACGGGGAAGGGCGAGACCACACCGTTGACCGTGGGTTTCTCGATGAGCAGCGCCTTGCCACCGCCGGGCTGTTTCATCTCGCGGTCGGCGAGTTCGGTGATTTCCAGTTCGGTGGCGACAGGTTGTGAAATGCGTTTCAACTCGCCCGCCCGGTCGAGTGCGTTGATCCAGTCGCGAAAGGAATCGAATGCCATGCGCGCGACGCTAACAGGTTCGAGACGTGAGGCAAACTGAGCCGTGCCCGCGCGCTCGGAAAAATTATCTAGCCAGTAGCGCCTGCTCGAAGACGCGCACGTATTCGCCGCTCGTGCGCTCCCACGAGAAGTCGGCGCGCATGGCGTTGTTGCGATACTGCGCGAGCAACTCGGAATTGTCGTAAAGCACCAGTCCTTTGCGAATGGCGCGGGCCAGCGCGCGCGCGGAGTATTCGCCGAACTTGATGCCGTCGGCGCGCTCGTCGTTGTCGGTGAGGTCGGTCACGGAATCGTCCAGCCCGCCGGTGCGGCGCACGATGGGAATGGTGCCGTAGCGCTGCGAATACATCTGGTTCAGCCCGCACGGCTCGAAGCGCGAGGGCATGAGAAAGAAATCCGCGCCCGCCTCGATGCGATGCGACAGGCCCTGATTGAAACCGAGGCGCACGGCGACCTGCTGCGGATGACGCTGCGCGAGATCGCGATAGGCATTTTCAAACAGCGGATCACCGCTGCCGAGCAGCACGAACTGCAACTTCGTCGCGAGCATTTCCTGAAGCGCGGCGAGTTGGATGTCCACGCCCTTCTGATCTGCGAGCCGCGTGACGCTGGCGAAGAGCGGCACGGACGGCGCGATGGGCAAACCCATTTCCAACTGGAGCGCCGCCTTGTTCTGATCCTTGCCGCGCAGTTCCTCGATGGAATAGCGGTGCAGCAGATGGCCGTTCTCCAGCGTGTTCCACTCGTCGTAATCCACGCCGTTGAGAATGCCGGTCAGAACGTGCTGGCGTCGGCGCAACACGCCATCCAGTCCGCAGCCGTAAAGCTCGGTCGTGATCTCGCGCGCGTAACGCGGGCTGACCGTGGTGAGCACGTCGGAGTATTCGAGGGCGGCTTTCAGGCAGTTCAACTGCTTCCACGCTTCCGCGCCCTGGCTGTGAAAATAGTCCAGCGGCAGGTTTGTCAGCCCGTACGTCGGCGCGGCGAAGTTCCCTTGGTAGGCAAGATTGTGAATCGTGAGGCAGGTGCGCGGCGGATTCACCCAGCCATCACGCGCAGCCTGGTCGCGAATCATCAGCGGCACGAGACCCGCCTGCCAGTCGTGGACGTGAACAAGTTCCGGCTGCCACGGCAGGTAGCGCGCGAGATTCGTCACCGCCTTGGAGAAGAAAATGTAGCGCGCCGCGTTCTCCTCGTACGGCCACGCACCCGAGTAAAGTCCGTCGCGGTCGTAGAAGTGCGGCTGATCAATGAAGTAGAGGGTGAGGTTGTCCGCCGGTTCCAGCACGCGCACGCCGCCCGTCACGCGGCTGTCCCCGAGCGGCAGATCGAGGTGCCAGTCGAACGGACGGAGGTCGGGAAACTTTTTCTCGATGCCGCGATAGAGCGGCGTGACCACGCCGACTTGATGCCCCAGCGCCGCCAGCGACTTGGCCAGCGCACCGACCATGTCGGCGAGGCCGCCGCTCTTGGAGAACGGGTGGAGTTCGCTGCTGGCGAGCAACAGTTTCATGCGTGGGTCACGCCGAAATCTTCTCCGCCTTCAGGTAAGGTTGCAATGCCGCAGGAATGTTCACGCTGCCGTCCTCCTGCTGATGCGTCTCAATCAGCGCGACGAACAACCGCGCCAGCGCCGTGCCGCTGCCGTTCAGGATGTGCGGCAATTTGTTTTCCCCCGTCTCGGTCTTGAAGCGCATGTTCATCCGGCGCGACTGGAAGTCCTCACAGTTGGAACAGCTCGACACTTCGAGATACGTCCCTTGTCCCGGCGCCCACACTTCGATGTCGTAGGTCTTCGCGCTCGCGAAACCCATGTCGCCGGTGCAGAGATTGATCACGCGGTAATGCAGGCCGAGCAGTTGGAGAACTTTCTCCGCGTTCGCGACCATCTTCTCCAATTCCTCGTAGCTGTCCTCGGGCTTCACGATTTTGATCAACTCCACCTTATCGAACTGATGCACACGAATCATCCCGCGCGTGCCGAGTCCCGCCGCGCCGGCCTCGGCGCGGAAGCACGGGCTGTAGGCCACGTAACGGATGGGCAGTTGTTTCTCCGCCAGAATTTCCTCGCGATGAATGTTCGCCACCGGCGCTTCCGCCGTCGGCACCAGATAAAGTTTGCCCAGCGTGTCGTTGTCGTTGCCCTCGCGCACGGCGTAGGCCTGATCCTCGAATTTGGGAAACTGCCCCACGCCCGTCATGCAATCGCGGCTCACGATGTAGGGCGGCGAGACCTCGGTGTAGCCATGCTCCGTCGTGTGCAAGTCGAGCAGCATGGAGATAAGCGCGCGCTCCAGCTTCGCGCCCAAGATCGTGTAGAGCAGAAAGGCGCTGCCGGAGAGTTTCGCCCCACGCGCGAAATCAATGAGCTTCAACTTCTCGCACAACTCAACGTGCGACTTGGGTTTGAAAGCGAACGCCGGCTTCGCGCCCCACTGGCGAATTTCGGGGTTTTCCTCGGCGGTCTGGCCGAGCGCGACGCTGGCGTGCGGCAGATTCGGCAGGCGAATCAGGATGGCGTCGCGCGCCTCCTCGATCTGTTTCACCTTCGCGTCCAGCGCCGTGATCTGGTCGCCAATGTTTTTCGTCTCCGCCTTCTTCACCTCGGCCTCGGCGAGTTTCTTCTGCCCCATGAGCGCGCCGATTTCTTTGGAGACTTTGTTGCGCGCGGCCTTGAACTGCTCGACCTCGGCGATCAGCTTGCGCCGCTCGTCGTCGAGCGCGAGCACTTCGGAAATTTTCAATTCATCCCCGCCGTGGCGCGCCGCCAAGCGTTCGCGGACATGATCGGCGTTCTCCCGAATCAAACGGACATCAAGCATCGCGGGAGTAAAAGACAACGCGACGGCAAAAGAAAATCCCAAAATCCAACGGCGACGCGCGCGGTGTAGAACACGACACAGGAATGTGTCGTAACCTGCCGGCTGGAAAGCCGGCGCTACGTCACTCCGGCTTTCCAGCCGGCAGGTTGGGAGACTTTCCAGTCTCCCGTTGATAAAACTGCCCCGCCCGCCGCTCACGGCATCACGCGCACGCGGAAGAATCCCTGCGCGCCCGTCGCCGGATTCGTGCGCGAGGTGAAACTGCCAGTGGCGATGAGCGGACTCGCCGTCACGTTCGTCCACGTCGCGAAGTCTGCCGTGTGCTCAACGTGATAGCCGCGCCCCGCCACGCTGGTGAAATTCACCGCCACATTTCCCGGCGACGGAATCGTCAAGCTCACGCGCAACGCGGAGTTCGCGTCGAGCGGATCGGTGCCGGCGAACAACTCCTGCGCCTCGGTGTGGCCGTCGCCGTCATCGTCGTCGCTGGTGATGTTCGAGAGCACGAGCGTGAGCGCGCGTTCGCCGGTGTTGGTGCCGCCATCCGTCCAGCGCACGCGGCAGCGGCGCACCGCGCCGGATTCATGGTCGAGCACGGTGGCGGCGATGAGTTGATCGCCCACGATGATGAAGTCGCCGTTGTCCACATCGCCCGCGCCGCTGACGAGCGCGTAGTCGCAACTCACGCCGGAGATGATGCCGCCGCCGCTCAGTCGCGCCACCCCACCGCCCGCGCTCGTTGTCTCGGGAATTTCCGTGACCGAGAGCGCGACCAGGCGCGGACGATCCGCCGCGAGCAGGCTCAACGTGTCGCGCGCATCAATGGTGTTGACCGCGAGCCGGTTGGTCGCGGCCTGCGCCACGAGGTTCGTGTAGAAGGCGCGGCGGAGGTGGCGCACGGCATTGCTCAGGAGCGGGGCTTTCTCCGTCGGATCCCACGGGCGATCCTGCCACTGCGGCTTGGGACGGTTCGGCGAATTGTACACGTACGTCCACGCCGACTGCTCGGCGAAGAGATCGTTGTCGTGCAGCTTCACGCCCACGAACCACGGCGCGGCGTTGTTGCTGCTGGTGTGCGCGAGCGTCAGCGCCTCGGTCAGCGTATCCACGTCGTTGCTGCCCTTGTAGAGTTCAATCAGCTTCCAATCGTAGCTCTCCGGGCGGATGTAGATGTTGTTGCGCTTCTCCCCCAAATTCACCGCCCCGTTCCGATGCTCGACGAGCAGGCCCGCGCCCGCGCCGCGAAAGTAATTATGCACCTGCGTCGAAACCGTGGCGTCCGCGTTCGCGCCCACGATGGTCGGGGCCGCGCCCCACAGCGCGGTCAGCTTCGCGTAGCCGCCGCTGTTCGTCGTCGGCAGGCCGTTCGTCAAATCCAGCCCGTGCGTCTCGTAGTTCGTCACTATCACCGAGGTCACATTCGTCCAAGTGTAGCCGCTGGCGTACGGCTTGGGCGCGCGGACGTGATAGCCCAGGTTCACCCACTCCGAGCTTTGCAAACGACCGAGCAATTCTGGCGCGTAACTCTCCACAAGGTCCGTCTGCCACGTCGTCATGAACACATCCACCGGCACGCGCGACGCCTCGTGTTGGTTGAGAATGGTCCGCAGTTCCATCACGCTGTCCTCGGGATACGCGAAGTCCTGCCAGTTCAGCGAAAACGAAAGGTTGTCGGCAGGCCGCTGATAAATATTCGGCGCGCTACTGAACGGCGCATTCGTCCACGCGGCGAACACGCCCTCGAAATTCGTCAGCGTGATGCGCCCCGCGTCGCGCCACTGGCGGAGCGTGTCGAGCTGTGCGCGGATGCGGCTGAAGTTCGGGCTGAACATGTCGCGGTGATTGATGATGAGTCCGCACGTCCACAGTTGATTGCTGTGCGTCAGCTCGCCGCTTTCCAACATGGAGATGAGCCGTCCGGTCTCGTGGAAATCCTGTTCCCAAGTGCCGACCACGGCGATGGGGCCGTTGGCATCGTGGTGGAAGAAATCATTCGTGCCCACCGGACGCCAGACCCCGCTGACGTGCGGATCATTCTCATGACTGGCCGACGCGCCGCCCATCATGAAGTGCGGCCGCCACGCGTAAGTGTTATACACCGCGCCGGTCAGCCCCGCCGCGTAGCGCGTCAGCTTGGGCCAGTCCTTGTAGCCGGAGTCGTTCGGATCAACAACGTAGCCGCCGACCACGCCGGACACCTCTGTGTCGAGCGCGATGTCGGAGAGGTAGGCCACGTCGGCGTAGTTGTAACCGCTCTTCTCATGGGAGTGCGGGTCGAGTTCCACGGCGAGATTCTCGTGGAGATACTTGAAGACGTTTTTGTTCGCCGTATTCGTGAGCAGCAACGGCGCGTAGTTCGCGCCCGCCACCGTCTCGAAGCGTTTCGCGCCTTCGAGGAAATTCCATTCGCTCTGAAAATTCCACGGCAGCCCGCGCACCGCGCACTCATTGGCGAACCAGAGAATGGCGTTGCGCCACACGAGGTAGTTCGCCTGCGAGTTGGTGCGGAAATCCGGCGTGTTCGGCGTCCCGCCCGGTTCCTCGCTGTGCACGGCGAGGGCGAAATAGACGGTGGGGGCGTTCGATTGCGCGCGCCCGGCGGAGAGTGAGCCGTGCAACACGGAGAGCACCAGGGCCAGCAGGAAGAATTGCGTTTTCATAATCATTCTACCCGCCAGTAGCCGGTTCACGGGCGGGGATTACAGCGGGGCGAAAGATTCTTTGGCCGGGCAACTTCAGGAGCCGCAGGGTGGAACTCCTCGCGCTGCGAGGAGTCGCAGCGCGACCACGCTGACACCGCAGAGGCGGGAAGGACGCAGAGAATGCCGGATGAAAATACTCTGCGCTCTTCCCGCCTCTGCGGTGGAACAGAGCCGTCTGGGAGAACGCCAAACACGGTGCGATGGATCGGTTGTACCCATCCCACGCCAACGATGAGTGGCGTGCCAGCTCCGCGTCTGTTTCCCTCACGGCGTGCCTACGAGCCTTGAATATCGCGAGCCAGCCGCTGACGCGCCGGGGCTTTTCCCCGTCACGCGCTGGAGCCGCGTCGTCCGCGCGCGCGCGCCGGGCGATGACGCCACGCGCCACGCCGCGCTCGACGAACTGTGCGCGGCCTACTGGCGGCCCGTGGTCAATTACCTCACCGCGCTCGGCTGCGGCCAGGACGCCGCCGATGTGGCCCAGGATTTCTTCGCGAACTTTCTCCGCCTCGACGGTTTCGCGCGTGCCAATCCCGACCTCGGCCGGCTGCGCGCGCTGCTCAAGACCTCGGTGCGCAATCATTTTTTCCACTGGTGCCGCGACCAGGCCACGCTCCGGCGCGGCGGTGGCGTGCCGCCCAAGAGTCTGGATGACGACACCACGCTGCTCGTGCGCGATGGCGGCGCGGCGTGCGCGGAAAGCAGTTACGACCGCGACTGGGCGTTGACCGTCTTGGAACGCGCGCTGACGAAACTCCGCGCGAGCTACGCGAGCCGCGACCGCCTCGCGCTCTTCGACGCGCTCAAGCCCGCGCTGCTCGTCGCCGGCCACAAACTGCCCGACGCCACCGCCGCGCAACTGGGCTTCACGCCCAACGCGCTCACCGTCGAGCAGCACCGCGCCCGGCGGCGCCTCGCGGATTTGCTGCGCGCGGAAGTGGCGGACACGGTGGTGGACGAGCGCGAGGTCGAAGGAGAGTTGATGCATCTGCTCAAAGTGCTGGCGCAGGGGTGAAGGCAAATTCCAAATCCCAAAACCCAAATAAACTCCAAGCTCCAAAATCCAAACTCCAAGATGGCCGACGTGTGCGTGGACATTGCGGGTGAGACGTGGCGGGAAAGCGGCTTTCGGAATTTGCAGGTTGGGATTTGGAATTTGTTTGGAATTTGGGTTTTGGAGTTTGGAATTTCGTCCCGCGCACCATGAGCCAGTCCGTTCCACATTGCCCCGCCTGCGGTTCGCCGCTCGCCGCCATTGACGGCCTCTGTCCGTCCTGCGTGGCGCGCAGCATGGCGGGATTGCTGGAAACAGATCTGGGAGCGCCGGCTTCCAGCCGGCCGCACGATCTCGCCGGCAGGATGCCGGCGCTCCCAGGCTACGAACTCGGCGTTCCGCTCGGGCGTGGCGGCATGGGCGAAGTCTTCCGCGCGCGGCGGCTGGCGGATGGAATCGAAGTCGCGATCAAATTCGCCGCGACCAACACCGCGCAGAATCCCGCGCTCGCCGAGCGTCTGGCCCGCGAAGCCTCCGCGCTCGCTTCGTTGAATCATCCGCACGTCCTGCGCGTGTTCGACTCCGGCACGACGGACGACGGGCGCTTTTTCCTCGTCACGGAACTCGCCACCGGCGGCGACCTCGCGCAACGGCTTCAGTCCGGCCCGCTGCCCGTGAAGGACGCGGTGCAAATTTTTCGCGAAGTCACTTCCGCCGTCGCCGCCGCGCATCGTGCCGGGATTCTCCACCGCGACCTCAAGCCCGCGAACATCCTGCTCGACGCCGAGGGCCACGC
>JANNGC010000894.1:0-2465 GCA_031380445.1 Pedosphaera sp. | reverse complement strand
TGATCGCAAACGAAATGAAGCGCGGCCCGATTGACGGGGTATTTGTGGACGCACTGCCGCAGGCGCTCACTCCGGCTTTGACGAAGGCGGTTGGCAGCGAAAAGGCCAAGGCGGTGGTCGCGGGCTTGCGTGAAATGATCGCTCTCACCAAACGGAAAATGGGCGCGGACAAGATCGTGTTGGCCAACGGAACACGCGCCACGGACTACCGCGAGATTCTCGACTGGGAAGGGATTGATGGCGTGATGGTCGAGCATTTCGCGGCGTTCAATAGCGAGCAGCCGGCGGACATCCGGGCGGATCTTGAAACCATCGCGCTGGCGGCGGCCAAGGGAAAGTGTGTCGTGGTCAAGGGCTGGCCGGGCTTCAACTGGATGGATAATGAAATGATGAAGCGGCCTGAGGCGGAGTTGCTGAAGCTCGCCCGCGAACAGATCACGTTTCCGCTGGCCTGTTTTCTCGTCGCGGCTCGTCCGGGGTCGTTGTTTTGTTACTCGTGGGGCTACACCGACCGCCACGGGACGCTCGAATCCTACCCGGAATTGGAGCGACCGTTGGGAGCGCCCTTGGGTGAGGCGAAGCAAACCGGCTGGAGTTACCAAAGGGAATTTGCCCATGCCTCGGTGTTCGTTAATCTCGAAACGAAGAAAGCCCGAATAGATTGGAAACCATGAAACACACTCTCACACTCCTCACCGCCCTGCTGCTCGCGCCGCTGGCTGACCATTGGCAATGAGGTCACGGAAAAAACGACACCGTCACCAAATGAACAAACTGACAACCTTCGCCCTCATCGCCCTGCTGCTCGCACCGCTGGCTGCGCTGCATGCCGCCGATGCGCCCAAACCCAACATCGTCTTCATCTACGCCGACGATTGGGGCTGGGGCGATTTATCCTGTCACGGAAACACGTGGCTGAGAACTCCGCGCCTCGACAAACTCGCCAGTGAGGGCATTGATTTCCAGCAGTTCAATGTGCTCAGTCCGGTCTGCTCGCCCAGTCGTGCGGCGGCCCTGACGGGGCGTTTTCCGGGTCGCTTCGGAATCAATACGGTTTTCGGTGTCGGCAAGCCCCCGGAGATGCCGGACTGGTTGGACCCCAAGGCGCCCACGACACCACGCTTGCTCAAAGCAGCGGGCTATCGCACGGGGCACTTTGGCAAATGGCATCTGGGGGAAGGGAAACCGACCATGGCGGACTACGGCATTGACGAGGCGGCGGTCTATCACGGGCCGGGGCCGAAAGTCGGACCCTCGGGGAACGATATTCCCAACCAGGCGGTGAAGTTCATCGAGGCAAACAAAGACCGTCCGTTCTACGTGAACGTGTGGCTGCATGAGAGCCATCTGGCCCACACTCCCTCGGCGGAATCCATAGAGAAATGGAAACATCTCGACCCCCGGCAACAGGTTTACGCGGCGGTCATCACCGACGGTGACAACAAGGTCGGCATGATCCTCGATACGCTGGAGCGGTGCGGAATCGCGCAGAACACGCTGGTGGTTTTTTCCAGCGATAACGGCCCGGCGAAGTCCAAGGAAAACGACAAAGGCGTTCCCGGCAGCTATCGCAGTTACTATAGCATCGGTGAAACCGGCGGCCTGCGGGGACAAAAAACCAGTCTCTTCGAAGGTGGCGTGCGCGTGCCATTCATCGTGCGGTGGCCGGGCCAGGCTCCGGCCGGCTTGAAAGATGACACCACGGTCCTGACGGCGGTGGATTTGCTCCCCACCTTCTGCGCCGCCGCCGGAGTTACCCCGCCGACCGAGGCCCATGGCGATGGCGAAAATTTGCTCCCGGCTCTCAAGGGCGAATCCTTTCTGCGCACTCGCCCCATTTTCTGGCGGAACAACGGCAACAAGAAGGACCCCAACTTCTGGCCTGATCTGGCGGTTCGCGACGGGGATTGGAAACTGGTGACGACCTTCGATGGCCAGCGGGTCGAACTGCACAATCTCAAGACGAATCGCACCGAAGACATCTCCAAAGATCAGTCAAAGGACCATCCCGAAATCGTCGCTCGCCTGAGCAAACTCGTTCGTGATTGGTATGCGACGCTGCCCACCAAAGCAGATCCCGCCTGCGTGAGCGAAGACCGGGGCACCGAATGAGAGAAGCGCTCCCAGGAAATCGAAAGTCCAGCGCAAACGACCAAAGCTCCGTTAAAGCTCGCAACGTGCCTTTCAATCGTTGATTGGCCGACGGCGGGCGAGGTTGCTTTTCCGGTTTATTGTGGGAGTCGAGCCATGTCTACGAATCCTGTATCGCGTCGTGATCTGCTTGGGCTCGGAGCGCTGACGACCTACGGCCTGGCGTCTGCCGAGCGACTCACGAACCCCACGAACCAAATGCCCCTGAAGGACTGGTCGAGCATCGGCAAGCTCCGCTTCCAACCCAAACCCAGCTCGGACCTGACGAAGGTGATCTTCGCCGAGTTCAAGTGGGCCACGAACTAGCCAGACGT
>JANNGC010000881.1:0-1893 GCA_031380445.1 Pedosphaera sp. | reverse complement strand
CTGCTATCAGGAAACGCTGGCCGCCCATCCGAACGACGTCTTCGCGCGGAACGGTTACGCGGAGTGCCTGCGGGAATTGGGCAAGCCCACGGAAGCACTGAACTGCTATCAGGAAACGCTGGCCGCCCATCCGAACGACGTCGTCGCGCGGAACGGTTACGCGGAGTGCCTGCGGGAATTGGGCAAGCCCACGGAAGCGCTGAACTGGTATCGGGAAACGCTGGCCGCCCATCCGAATAATGTCGTCGCGCGGAACACGACCGCTTCGCTACTGGTACAACTCAACCGCCATGCCGAAGCGATCCAAATGCTCCCGTCTGGCGACCCCGTGGCAATGCAAGACTGGATTGCCGTGCATATCCGCGGCATGGCCTATCTTCGCGCTGGCGACCTCAATGCTTCTCAACGCCTGTTTGAACGCGGTGTCGCGGCTCTGCTGCCGACAAAGTATAGTGCTTACTTCCGCTCCGCCCTGGCGCTCTGTCACCTCAGACGGCACGATCCGAGAAAAGCTGCGGAGACGCTCGCGGGTATCCGTGGACCCAAGCTGCAAACGGCTATGAACATCATCCGTGTCCATGCCTTCGGGGCGGATGGGAAGATTTCTGAATGTCGGGATCTCTTGGCGGAGATGGGGGAGCCGACCAAACCTCTCGCCCGTGAACTGGTGGCCGAATGCAAGCATCGCTTCATCGAGCAAGCGCCGAGGAAAGACGAAGCGTGGTTGTTAGAAGGGGAATTTGAACTGCTTCTGGCCGCGTAGTAACGCCGGCAAAAGGTTCCTGCACCGCCTGGCCGCGCCGGTTCGTCCTTCAAGAGCAGAGCGGAGTCTGGCGCGTGCTGGCTTTCCCGCGCGGCCATGAACTGGCGAAGTTCTTCCGCGCTGTGCAGGACGGGGCCGGGGTGCGGGTGTTGCGCGGCCCATTGGCGGGTGTTCTCGCACAGGCGGTGCCGGTCGTAATCCGCTTCGCGCGCCAGTTCGTCTTTCGCGCGCCAGACTTCTTCAAGAATCGGATTCGGCTTCATGCGTCGAGTCTCCCATCAATTCCAATGACGGCGCAGGATTGGCGCGTTGTTCAGCCGGTCTTCTTGGGCTTGGGCACAAAGGAAACCACGCGGCGACCGGAACGGGGTTCTAACAATCGACGGTGCTTTTCATTTCCCACGCCGCCGTCCGCGAGGTAGCGCCGCAGGAGGTCGAGATTGTCGACGTAATAGAAGAGCGTGCCCATGCGTTGCGGGCGAGTGTGCCCGGCGCGTTGGAAAGTTCAAGGTCGCAGCCGTCCGCGTGCAGAAGGCGTGAACTCAGCCCGGACGGCCCGCCGCCGACGCCCGCACTTTCTTGATCCAGCCATGAAAGATGTCGCGGGCCAGATCGCTGGCCTCCTCCTCGGACACCGATTCGCGCAGCGTCTCGGCGTGCGGCAGCCAGTCCGGGCGCGTGCATTCGTCGGGGCGCGCGTGGTGGACCTGGCGCACGAAGGCATCCAACGTCACGACGAGGATGGCACGCCCGTCGTCATACGCGGCTTCGGCGGCAGCACAGAGTTCCTGCGGCTCGGCCTCCCGATCGAGGGTCTGCACGATTTCAGATATGGAGAGGACTTTTCGCATGATTCAAGGTTCAAGTTCCGGCCACGCCGGCTTTGGAGTGCGCCCGTCCCCGGGCGCAGCCGCGTCCGAATGTCCGTGGATGATTTCATGGCTGCGTCTCATTCCCTGACAGGATCGTCCGCCGGGCCGTTCCACGCTGACCCGCTTTTGCCAGACACTGGCGGTTCCTTGCTTTGATATTTAGCCTATCGAACCGGCCCGGCCGGGCGTGACCAAGGACGGAAAACTTCAGGCGAGGATGCCCTTGACCACTTCGCCCGCCACATCCGTGAGCCGGTA